>RFPC01000011.1 GCA_009926305.1 bacterium | reverse complement strand
GTCCCAGTTTTTGTAGATATTGAAATCCCTACATACAACATAGATGTCAGATATTTGAAAGAAGCACTATCAGAGAAGAGCAAAGCGATTATGATTGCTCACACCCTTGGTAATCCTTTTGACGTTGAGACCGTCTCTAACTTTGCCAAAGAGCATGATCTTTGGCTTATTGAAGACACATGCGATGCGCTTGGCTCCACGTACAAAGGAAAACTTGCTGGAACCTATGGGGACCTCGCAACCTTAAGCTTCTACCCTGCTCACCATTTAACAATGGGCGAAGGAGGGTGCGTTCTGATGAATAGTCCAACGTTAAAAAAACTTGTGGAGTCTTTTCGCGACTGGGGCAGAGACTGCTGGTGCGAGCCTGGAAAGGATAATACATGTGGCAAAAGGTTTTGTTGGAAGATGGGAGAGCTCCCAGAAGGATATGATCATAAATATATCTATTCTCATATTGGCTACAATCTAAAACTCACTGACATGCAAGCAGCAATTGGACTGGCGCAACTGACTAAGGTCTCAGATTTTATCCAGAAGCGGAAAGATAATTTCTCGTTTCTCTGTGCAGGACTACGTGAGCTCGAGGAGTACCTCATTTTGCCAGAAGCCACCCAGCATAGTGATCCGAGCTGGTTTGGCTTCCCAATTTCTATTCGTGAGTCTGCCCCTTTTTGTCGCAACGATGTCGTTGCTTACTTAAACAATAAACAAATTGCTACCCGACTGCTTTTTGGAGGAAATCTCATAAAGCAACCTGCATATCGCAATATTCAACACCGAATTATCGGAGAGTTGCGTAATTGTGATTTTGTAATGAATCAATGCTTCTGGATCGGTGTTTATCCAGGACTGACTCGAGAAATGCTTGAATTCGTTATTGAGACGTTCAGGGAAGGGCTCAGATCAAACTTCCGAATATGAATAAGATCTTGTAATTACTAGGAATCTCTGGATTTACCCGGGCTATTCTGGAGCATTGGTTTATCGAATCCTTTCTGGACAGCCTTTTCATCTAAATGGGTGAAGTATTGGCAAAAGACAGAATACCGATATCCGATAAAGAGGACAGCGATATCATGCACATTTCAGATAATATTCTCTATATTAGATCCAAAAAAGAATGCTCTGAAATTGATGTAGAGCGTCTTATCTCTCAGGCACTACGTCAAGCTCAGATCTGTCCAACAGCTGGACTTGATTGCATTCATCTTGCCGAACATATTGATATCAGAAGAGAGAATCTCGAGCTTGTAAAGGGTTTATGCTTATATCAGCTCGGGAAACGAGAAGAAGCAGAGGCTGCATTTAATCGAGAACTAGCACATTATCCTTATAATAGAAATGTTGCTGAGATTAAAAAGACCCTCAATGACTCAAACTAGAACTACAACACGAATGATTCCATCCCTAAACCATGTGTGATTTACGGTTGCTTTCTAGTTATGTTGTGGCGGTATAAATACTTCAGGCAGCTCGCCTGCAAACTTTTCAACATATAGAGACTGTGAGGGAAAAGCGAAGCCGGCTTTCGCTTTCTTCTCAACAATATCTTTGATTGCGAGAGCAAGCTGCTCCTTTACCTCCAACCATTCTCCCCAAATCGTAGTCTTGGTGAAACAATAAACGAGGAAGTCGATTGAAGACGGTCCAAAGCTATCGACTCTCACAAATGTTGAAACATTCTCGGAGGACTCAAAGTCTTTATTCTCTTTTACATAACTCTCAATCTCATCCCTGATAATCTTAAGCTGTTCGACGGTCGTCTTGTACTCAACACCTAACTTCCAATAGATTCTCCGATGGGTCATTCGACTGAAATTTGTGACGACTGCATCCGCAAGACTAGAATTTGGCACATGAACCGGAGCTTTATCAAAACGACGAATCTTGGTCGACCGAAATCCGATGTCTTCCACTGTGCCTTCAACAACACCCTCAACTTTAATCCACTCACCGGGCTGAAATCTCTTCTCGCTGATAACAGTTACTCCTGCTATCAAGTTTTTGAAGAGATCTTGCGCACCAAGCGCTACGGCAGCACCAAACAATCCTAACCCTGCTAACAGAGGCCCGATGCGAATACCCCATATCTCAAGTACGACTGCACCACCCACAAATATCACCACGACTCTAAGGACTTTGAAGACCCACTGGACCATCATTTTTGTGAGAATCTTTTCCAAACCGCGAAGAAGGTGGCTCAGTGGTTCAAGCGCACGATAAAGAGCCCAAAAGATAGTGAACACAATCAAGCTACGAATAACTTTTCCCAATAGTCCGGCTAAGGGCTCATCTAATCCCAGATACTGCGTGGAAACAAAGAGCCCCGCTATCACTGGAACAAAGTGGAGGGGCGGAATAATTGCCTCGATTAACTTATCATCCATCATGGTATCAGTTCTCGAGCTAATTTTTTGCAGTCGCGCCAGAACGTACTTGCTGAAAAGCCCTCTAATCAGAAGAAAAATCGAAAAGATAAGGAGGGCGGTGAGAATGCGACCAATATCAATTCCCATAAGCCCATAGCGCCATACATCAACTAACAAGCTCCAAAATGCTATAAAGCTGTCAACCTGAGTAATGTCGGACAGAGTAACGGTATCTATTCCCATTTATTTGGCTCCTTGCAGTTTAGAACGTGCTTGTATCAAAATTATAGTGTTCAGGGAATCTCTTCCTTATTGCTCCAACACTCCCTAGTATCCCCGGCATTCCTCGCGAAGAGCTATATTTACTCTTCCTCGAGAACCGCTATAAAACCACTAGGAGTAAAAAATGAAAATTGATAACGGCCTAGTGTAATTATGTTACCATTCGCAAGGGCAACTTTCTCTCTTGGAGCGATACGTTCTCCCTCTATCATGGTACCATTGAGTGACCTGACATCTTCTATTGCGATGGAAGCAGATTCATAGGTAAAAACACAGTGCTTACTCGATATTGAGTACTCTGGAATAATGACGTCATTGTCCATAGCACGCCCTACAGAAATTTCAGAGCTCTTGCCATAGTCACCCCGTTGAATCAACCACACTCTGTCCAAAAGATTGTCAATTGGTCTCATTTCCGCTAGTTCATCTACGTTAAGAATTGCGGTCTTCCTGTTGAAAGCCTTCTGTCCTATCTCTCCCATAACTCCTCGACCGACTAACGTAGGCACAAAAAAGCTCTCTTTAAAATCCTCAAGGCCTATGTCCTTAAGAAGGCGTCTATAGTCAGCAAGATACTTTGGATCATTCATAGCACTAAATTACCAACTAGTGCCTTCTGTCGGCAACATTAAGAATCCACTTCGTCACATTGGCTGAATAGTAATATTTTTATCCGATAAGGCTTAACTCAAAAAGCCGTATTCTACCTATGGGTGTCAAAAAGCGCTTTCATCAGATCTTTAACAGAACATACTTTTGCTAGCTTCGGAGCATAATCAGAACCTGCTAGGACCATGATGCTTCTCATAGGTGGTGTAATACGGGATCGCCCTTTGTGAAGTTGGCGGAGAAAATGTTGGGCGGTTGGAGATTCCTGATAAAAAAGGTCTAAAACCTCACCAAGTGCTCCGAGTTGCGGGGCGCCAAGAATATGTTGATTTGCCGCATCCTCAAAGTGCTTCAGCTCAGAGCAAAAAGCATCAAAAGGGATTTTCCCACCACGCACTCTGATTGAAAATACGCGGCTTGATGCATCAATTTTATTGAGTAAGTGCTTATTTTTCCTCTCCGTCTCCTGCTCACTCAGCTCTTGAAGACGGGCTTTCAAAACGTGCTCTATTACTCTTTCACCTAAATCAAGAACTTTGCAGCTTCTTTCTTCAAACGTGCCATCAGTTTCCGATACTGGAGCTCTATCGATTCCCAACTTTAAAAGGTCTACTAACTGCGAGTCCCTATTCAATAGCATAGAGAGACGATAAAAATACTCGTTGGGCGCACAACGATAGAATTCCAGCATACTCTTGCCAAGACGATTCAATGCTGCACCAGTGACCACTTTTAGTTCCATCGCTTCCGAGAATACTTTCAACTGCTCATTGAAAAGCGCACTTCTACTCCTCTCATTACCCATCGTTCGTATGTCATAAAGCGAAGCTTGCCTTAGTGCATATCCAATTTTCTCTTGTCGCTTAAGCAATTCCTGGTCTTGTACTAGCTGATCATAGAATCTGAAAAGCTCTTTAATGGTAAATTGTTCTGTACAACAAGGCTGATCTACCAATTCATCAGAAAATTTCTGCAATCGCGTTAATTCTTGATGAAAGCCGCGCTCCTTTGTCCAAACACAAAACGCTAATATATCAGCCAAGAACGGGGCGTTGGGCGTTGAGCCATTCTCGAGCATCTCTATGTAACCTTCAAGTTCAACCTGCATAACGCTTCGCAAAGCAGTGCGCGTTTGGGGCGAAAATGCATTGTCAGCCCAATATTTTCTTATCTCGCCTTCAGTCAAAAAATACCTGTGATGCACGGGCCAAGAATGAGTATTATCAATTAAAGGTGGACGCTCATGGGATTTGAGTAAGTGCCCCGCGTGCGTATAGCATAGCCTGACAAAGGGCTGATCTGCCAATAAAGTCTCTAAAGAATTTCTCAGCCGGAGTGAACCTAATGAAAAGGCCTCATCATAGCGTGCAGGCAACTCACGAGACATTTGAATCTTGAGATACTGACACCAGTCTTGAATGACCTTCGTGGAGTCTTTTCGATGAAGTAGTAAATTCATACTTTCACCGTCATCTTGCCGAAGTTCGTAGGAAGGACTTAGTACATGAACTGCTAGGCTGTCTAACAGCGGCAGACGCACTTCATAATTTGGCTCAGGTTTCCTCAAGGCTTTAGTAAAGACATCTCTGACATACGGGATATTAATCGCAGGTCGCAAGACACTCACAGCCATTTTTCGGATGTCGAAATCCATCCGAAGCCGCGAGTCATACCCCTCATCTGGAACTAAAATTCTTGATACTGCTTCATATACCTCTCTCTTCATGATTTGAGTCTTTAGTACATGAAGGCTCATCTTTCGTACCCGACCCACTGGATCATCAAGCCCCTTTAATACTCCATTGAGGGCAATTTTCTTTGTCCTCTCATCGCTCTCCAGGAGAGAGTACGGATGTATAATTTTTTCAAGAATTTTAAGGGACTGAACTCTCAAATCAGGAGATGACGATATGGTCAATAACGATCCGCTCTCCGCTATATAAGCCACCGCAGTGAGTGCTTGTTTGTTAGAGGCCACACGGGGATCTAAGAGATGTAGGGCTTTTGCTTGGATCGTATGACTATTGTGGGAATACAATATTGCTATAACATCTTGTAGAAGTGTTTCGTCCCTTAGAACGTCTTTTGCTTCCAACGAGGGGAAACGTTCTAGGACTAGGGCAAGGCCTCTATCATTATTTTCTAAGTTGTTGTGCGAAAAAGTATGCTCGTTACGCTGGTGGGCTTGAGACCTTGGTTCCATGACAATATCCATTTCATAGCCCCCGCATCTTCAAGGATATTGCAGAATACGTTCTTATCCAAATTCTCAACTCGTTTTTTCACGGATGAAAAATCGTCTATGAGCCTTCTAACGCTTTGGTTTCATTGTTCATTTCAAGACATCACTTGGTTTCTCCTGCTAAGACGTGAAAATTTTGGTAATGAATCTGCGCTAAACTGCACTATACTCTTAGACAATCGAGTTGTTAGCTGCGTCAGTGGATAGTTAAGGGTGTAATGTCTTCCTTCTTCGAACCCAATAGTAACCCTCCAGATTCTGGCTCGGAGCCTGAAAGAAGCAACGACCTGTCCCGCTCGCAGTTCAGCGAAAAGAATCGACTGTATGCGGCTAACGAGGAACTCATTTCTTCTGCTGATTTGAACCGCAATTTGAAAGAGCTATCAAGCGAATTTCCTAATTGGACGCCCAGTGCCGAGGCTAAACTCGTCGTAAAGTTGTTTCAAGATACTGCAGAGGAGCTAAATCGGAAGCGGCAAAGAGGCCCTTTAAGCAGCTCAAATGAGCAAATGTCCGCCAAAGAAATGATCGTCATTGAACTTTTCGGCAATGGGATAACACAACTCATAGCGAACGTCGTCAGAGATGGAAATGGATATACCTCTCACGAGACTCTGAGTTCTCTCTACAAAACAACCGCAGCCTTTACCGTGTTTAAAAACAATCAAGATATGCTTCTGTCGCTCTTTCAGGAGTTTAAACAGTTAACTCATGAACAGGACCGGAAGATGCTCCTTGAGAACTTAGTAACATACAAGCAAATCATTGGAAGCCTTTGTCGGATATCAACCAATGCGGAAGGACGTTCTGCGGTACTTGCACAAGATTGCTTTCCTCTTCAAGATAAAGAAAGTCTACTGCCTCCTCTGCAAAGCCCACCCAATCATAACTCTCTCTAATTACGGTACAATACGGAGAAAATCCTCTGAACGGACCACTTGTAGGGCACAAAGTACGAATATCGCCCATAACACCACAGCGGAGGGGAATAGGTAGTAGCTTCAATGCACTAGCCCAGGAGGAGACTACACTTCAATGCTTAACTTAGGAAATAAATCGGATGATAAATATCAAACGCAAATTTCTTTGTCCGAAGAACGCTCACCGAAAGAAATAAAGGAGACACTCCATTCTGGGAGAATACCAAGCAAACTCCGTGATGAATTGCGTATTGTGCCGCTTGACTCAGCCGCAGGTCAAAAGTTTCAAAAAGCAATGGAGCCAATTGCTCATAAACTGCGTAAACACTTTGATATAGAAGAATCTCCTATCCGCTTTTTTCTCATGGATCTTCCAGGGATCAATGCCTGTCAAATAAGAGAGGCTCAACCCCCGCTAATTGGTTTCACGAAAGGTTGCTTCATTACCACTGAGAGTGAAGGATTTCAGAAAGAAACATATCAGCCACTAGAGACTATCGATGAGGTGGCCCTCATACTCGCTCATGAGCAAGTGCATCTCAATATAGAAAAGTCAATTAACCCGAAACATAACACGAAACTTGAAGAGGCGATTGCAAATTATCGTCCAATAGATGCTGTCTATCATGCCGGGTTCAATCCTGCTGCTGGCCAATCACGAATACGAGACGCGATGGCATCTCAGAATGGAAAAATCGACTGGGGCCATATCACGGATGTTCATCCTATCCCATCAAGTTCACTATCCATTACTGAAGCAGCTCTCACCCAGCTTAACAGAAAGTATGGCGATATCACCCGGGAAAGCACTCCTATTGAAGAGCATCATCAGTTAATTGAAGCCGCTAATGAAGCGGCACATATCTCAACCCTTGAACAACTGCTAACGGAACGCGCTTATGATAGCTCCAGCATGGAAAACAAGGCTGAGATTATTGAAGAAATTATCAGACGTGACACCCATCTTGATGGTCGACGCTTTCAGGACCTCAAAAAAGTCGTCAATGACTATCGAAAATCGCTTCGTGCTGAAACCGATAAAGATAAGCTCCTCGCACCAATTTTTGATGCGACTCTTGACCTAATTGAGACGAGGAGCAATCCAGATCCTAACATAGAAACATTACTCTCATATATTGCGCCTCAAAACCTTGGGATAAAGCCACTTGGAAGACTGAAACCCCTAGAGCTTGCCTGTCGAAACTTCATTAAATCAGCTTCCTATGAAGACGCGCGAACCTCTGCCATCGCTCTTTTGAAGGCCATAGAGGAAGAGCCTTTATCCTCTCAGAGCTCAGGACGAGCACTACTGAAGAGCATCTCTTTCTCTCAGTTTCGATTTCCCGACATCGATAAGGTAAACACTAGGCCGCAAAAGCTATCTTGGAATCGGCACATGATGTTTGCTGAACGAGAATTGAAAGATGCTGATGCACCTATTGTCGAGGCACTTATTTCGCTAGGTGTCCACGAGCCCCGCCTTTATGCAATCATGAAGGACAAGACGGCTGTTAATTTCTTTATAGGACGCTCATCAGCTGTATTTCGAGGGCCTCATGATGGCAGTACTGGCATCAACAGTCTCTCTTTCGCTGACGATACCGCTATATCTGTAGCACTGCTTCATGAGCGACCAAGTCACAATGCTGATAGTTTAAAACTTTTCTATCGCGTCAAACACGCGGAGAACCTTTTTATTCGGTGCATCCAAGAACGAGAGCCCGCGAGCACTCAGGAAGAGGACTTATACAGACTTTCGAATCAAATTGATAAGCTCAAACACCATGAACATGACCTGCCCGTTTCAGAACTCTTAATAGGCCTGTCGCATATTGAAAAAGCTCCTGAACTATTCATAAAAATCAATAGCGAACGTCTCGATAGCCGTCTAGCACAACGCGAAGTCGTAAAACACATTTTCAATGCAGAATGCTTACCGAGTATCAGAAGAAAAATAGGACTAGCACTATCCTCAAGTGAGCTCAATCTTGCACGCTCATATCAAGATGAACTCCTCTCCTCTGATGGTGCACCTCTTGACCCCTCAGCAGCATATGAGCGCAATCTAAAGCCCATCACATCGAGCCCACTGCTTTCTCAAATGCTTGCGCCGAGTAACAGCACGCTTTCCGACGAAGAAAAGCAAATACTTGCACGAAACACGATAAGCTGGGAAAGCTTTCTTGATTCACCGCTCGGGTCGTATGACGCAAATACTCTGACTACTCTTCCTTCGCCACTTTGCAATGATTACAAACGACTCCTTGAGGAGCTTTCTATAGTATTTCCTACTGAAAGAGAAAGAATTTTGAACATAGGAACTTGGGAGGATCTCGATAACTGCGTACAAGAGCTAGGCCTTGCGAACAATCCTCTCGGGAAAGAGATTGTTCTTATTCATTCGTTACTAATCGGTTCAAACACGAATAATCCCGAATCTTTGGAATCAGCAATATTGGAGCGAACTCTCGACATATTAGTTCATCCAGCGTCTTATTCAGAGTACTCCCAAAGAGATGTTTCTCCTGTTGCCCTAAAGATAATCCGCAATCAGATGTCATTTCCACCTCTATGGAGCGATGATTACAAGCAGGCATGTAAAGAATGGAAAACATTTTATCAAGCAGAAATCATGCCGCATGAAGAGCAAGATAAGTATCTTCATGACTTACTAGACCGCGTAGACTCCTTGGCTGAACCAGAAACACGTCGTGAGGCATACGAACTTCTTCTGAACACTCGAGGAAAGGGTCTTAAGTCTTATAAGCGAATAAAAGATCCCGAACTCCGTTCCCGCTTAGCGAATAGCTGGGCTAAGTCTATCCTCGAAAGCTATGGTCACGATGATGACACCGAGGGGTATCGCGTCAGCATAATTCAAGCAGTTGAAGCTGTAGAGCCTATCATCGCAAGAGCTGACCGCAGCGAATTTCTCAACATACTTTCAAAGACAGTAACCGCTCAAGAATCACTTTCCCTAAAGCTCGGAGAGAGGACCGAGAGCCTCTCGGAAACGACTCTCTTGAACTCTAATCTTCCATTCATGGGAATAGAAGGGTTTCAACAAATTCTAACAAAAGACTTTGAATCTCGCTCAGAAGTCCTCAGATATCTCACTGCACCAATCTCAAGTAACACTCTTGCCCCTGTAGTTGAGAGAGCACTTGACTGGGAGCGAAACGAAAATACGGATCCAGACGAGTTGAGAAAACAAATATCGGTTCAGTTTAAAGATATTCACAAAAACTTCTGGGCACTTCCTCTTGAAGCGAGGGCATTGATTATGAAAGAAATCTTGACGCCCCACCAAGCTTCACCTGCTGAAATCGATGATGCTTTTGAGATGACGCTTGAAATTGTGTTTCCGAAGGATAAAAGTCACAGTGCGAATGCACGAAGATGGGTTCGAGCCTATATCGATGCGACTCCACAACATGCCCAACACCTCCTCCTTTCTGCCCTTCTCGTTGCAGGCCAAAAATCAGAGGATGCTCAGGGCGATACGGGATTTGCGATTGCGAGCTTTCTCGAATCCATGGGCCCAGCAGAGACAAAAGCAGGCCAAGCTGCTCAAGGCCATCCTCAAACCCCAGAAGATATACGCCGAGACCTCACTCGACTGAAAACACGTGCAGATGAACCTTCTCGGTGGGAGTTGTTTTCTCTCATCAATCAGTCATTAGAACCAGAGGTAAGAGAGACGATCTCGCATGTCGGGCGCGTGCTGGGAAGTGCCTCGCTTTATGTCGCGGTAGAAATTACCACAACGAATGGGGAATCAGCAGTGCTCTCTATTCTTCGCCCTAGCGGCCGTGAAAGAGCCCAATTTGGCTTCACTCTTCTTGATGGGATGATTAGCAAGCTAGACCAAGAAAGTTCATCGTTCCAAGTCATGAGAGATATTATTAGCGACTCTAAAGAGTTGATAGAGAATGAGACTAATACTTCGTTAGCGCCCCATCAAAGAGACACTGCCAGAGGACTTTACAATACATCTCGTGTTTTCATAGACGGAGAAGAGATACGGTTCTATGTCCCCCCAATTGTGAAAACCGGAGAACATTATGTTGTCTCTGAAAAGGCACCTGGCCCTCACTTTATTGATTTACCGCCAGGTGAGGAGCGCAAGAAATTTGCAAAGGCTATTCTTGCTCTGGAACTCAATGCAATTCTCTCTGGACTTCCCTTTGATAACGACCGACATGGGGGTAATTGTCGCATCCAAGATAATATAGTTTATCATTTTGATTTTGGTGGAATGATGTTGTCTTCTCCGAGTGAGAAAGAACTCAATGAGCTCTCTAAAGTCATACTCAGTTCCGCCTCTGGATCCGTAAGTATCGAAGAATTTGTTCAACGATACTTCTCCACACTCCGAAGTATGAATGAAAAGGGGGAGATTCTCTCGCCATTACTGAAGCGAGCCCAGAAAGCTTTACTCTCTCTCGCTGAGTATAGTCAGGATATGACGGAAGATGACCTCAAAGATATTACCTATGCTGCCCTCGACTCGGCTCATCCCGTGGTAAAAAGTGCTGCGAAAGACGCCTTTCGTAATTTGCCATTAAAAGGAAAACTTGCTCTTCTCAATCCCTTTAATCGCAGAAATCCAAACATTCGTATAGAAAGAGGATAGGTGATGAAAGATAACCGCTTATCGTACGAAGGTTCTCTTCAACCCATTGACAGTACAAACCTCGCTAAATTTCAAATAGGGAATGAACATCTTCTTCCTCCAAAACCTTCAGAAAGTCAGCTCGCGGTGATAGCACTGGAATATCCACTCTCATACACGTATTTGTCGAATAGAGAGGGGATTACTCATGAGCAAGCTGCCTTTATTATATCAGTAGGAAAGTACTATGGATGGGAAAAGGATGACGGCCTTTCAGTAGTCTTAAAAGGATGGCAAGCGAGTTTTTGTCCCATTCAGTTTTTCACTATAGGCGGGGAAGGCCTTTAACGCCAACAACGACTCCTCTTACGCTAGTTTTTTGGGATTATGCGTTCCCTGCTGCGAGGAGAGATTGAGTACTGCGGTACAGGCAAGCTCAATACATAACAAATCACGTGGCCCCAACTTAATTCTTCGGCGCTCCTCTTCACTCCGTCCAGTGACCAAACGCAGCCAGCACGTCTCTTCGCCATTGAGTTTCCCTTGAGGTCCTTTTGGCTTATCGCGATACAGTTTTATAAGGATATCGCCATCACTGGGACCCTCATCAGCAACTTGTAAAATAATATTTTCATCTAAGGATTCGACCCCGTAAAGAAAGGCCCGAGAGGTCGCCCAAAGGCCTCCAATAGCATCCAATGGCAACAACAGATCGAGATTGCCCGCAGACTCTCTATCAGGAACCCCATTCTCAAGCGGACTATAGACTAAACGCAAACCCGTTGATTCTGGGACAAGCTGTAAACGCCCGAACGACTTAGACACGAAGAACGTCATTCCACCTAAATACATAACCTCACCCTTCCCTTCTCTACTTTCCTTCCACGTTCACCGCCGAGGCCGGCATCAATTCAAAGAATATCATGTCAAAAACAATAGATGATTCCAATGCTTGAAGCTCTTCAAGATATACCCGATCGCGGCAAAAAGCATCCCCAGAGGAGCTCAAATCAATTTAAATGAATATATATAACAGGTTAACTATCCTAGCGGTGGTAATTCCTGACAATATCCTGGTGAATAGCGATAAGCACGATTAATCCTCATCTGATATGCATGGTGCGACCAGACCTCTTCTCCTCGTTTATTGACCTCGAAAATGCGTCCTGTTCCATCTTCCGAAATGAGTGTATTTCCATTCGCTAAACGCTGGGCGGCTCCCGCGACCTTTGAGAAAAATGATTTTCCATCCGAGTATTCCCAAACGATCTCTTTGGTTACCGGATTCACCTCTAAAATCGAGGACTCCTCTCGCACTCGACCATTATCAAAAATTAACACATTCCCAGCGCCTGGAAGGTGGGGTTCGATCATATGAGATTCATGACCACCTGATATTGAATGATTCGCTGTACCATGAAACTTCCAAACGACTTCTCCCGACTCTCGGTCAATAATCATCGATGTCCAGAAATTGCGCGCCATAATGATTATATTACCAGGCCGAAAACGCTCATCGCCCTCATCAAACCATCGATTGCTCGGAATCTCCCGAATGGTATTAATATGTGTCCAATCGAATCGCTCCTTTCCGCTGATATACTTCTCCTGATTTAGGTCAGGGCAGGTACGCGCTCCACAGTCTCTCATGTCAAGGTGGTCATGCGCTCTCCATCTCCACACCTCTTTCCCGGTACTATCAATCTCCGCAATAACATCAGACCGAACTTGCACATTTTGAAACTTAGAGCCTAACTTCGATTTCACCATTTGTTTTGGGACGTTCGTTAAATAGAGAACGAGCAAATTGCCATTCTTCATCTGAACAATGTCGTGATGGGCATCATCCGGAAGTGGAATCTCTCTCACAACTTTTCCCTTCCAGGTATACTCACGAATCACTGAGCGAAGTGATGCCCAGGGTTCTCTCCGAAGACCCCACTTAGAGCCATGAACCGCCAACAGGTTGCAATTAGGCAAGAGACGAACCCGATCAGCATCAATAGGCCAACGGTGGATAAACTCATCCTGAAGATTCGCTACCACTACTTCGGCAGTGCCACTGGTTCCATACACGGTATAGCCAGGATACGGGGTTTTGGCCAAATGCTCGGGGTCGGAGGAGGCAATTGAGCCTCGAACGAAATCCGTTTGATCCTCTGCTGCTTTGAGTTCACTTGGCTGTGATATCTCTGAACTTGAAAGAACGGCGGAACTCGAAGAGAGGCTCACTTGCTGGAAGTTATCAAGAGCAGCCCGATTACTGGGCGGGCGCCCTCCAGAGAGTGAGCCTAAATCCAGTGATGCCAGGGAGTTAACGACTAAGGCACCAAAAATAAGACATGCGATTTGAATAAATAGGGCTGCTTCTCGCTTTTTCATACCTTTTGATAGTACTAAACAGGCGAAAGAATGAAAGAGGCTCAGTTAACAGAGACCCTAACGATTGAAGAACCTCACCTCGAGGTCATGGGAACATACACATCTCCCCACGAATTCTTCCCAGCCTCCATCTCGGCAATAACCATAAAAACTGCCGAAAGATTACGAAAAATTCCTAATATCTTAATAATTATCCCAAAATACATCTCACTAGAGGACTCATTCCTGTTTTTCCTCTCATAACATCAGAGAAGAGGTTTTTTAAAGGATAACTCTATGAAATACCGAGCGATTACAGCACTTACCGTAGCCCAGCTCCTGTGTACAGCAGCTTTTTTCATGCCGCCAATTGCAGAGGCGACTGGCCCAACCAAGATTGAACGAGCAGAAGGAGCGACTCTCAGCAAGGCTGTTGGTCACTGGTCTCGCGCTCGAGCATCAATGAACGTAGCTCTTCGTGAATTTGATCAGGGTACAGCGTTGGTCGACCCTGATGCATTAATTGATGCTAATCAGCTCCGTTCTGAGATTCTTGATAAAATTCAGATACTTGAGCGCTTAATCGATCCCCAACCACGGGCTTCTGAAGAGGGCGTTCGGTACGAACCTATGGCTGAACTCCTGGGAGTAAAGAAGAACTGAAGCAAAAACGCTTTATGGTTAGAAGAGAGAGAGAGAGGTTTTACGTATGGATAATGGAGAAGTAATCCCAGGTCTTAATGAAGGTTGGACTTTTGCTGGAGCCCGTCCCATGGAGTGGGGCTCTGGACTCATGCTTGCCATCATTGTCCAAGAATTCGTTTTTACAGGCTCTCCCGCCAGAACGATGCCTTACTTCATCGGCATCATTATCGGAACAGCATTTCTCCTGAAGGCTCTTCGAAGCTCCTTTCCGGATGAGGAAAAGGGAGTAGCAAATTACTGCATGTCTCAATTAGGGATTGAGCCACCAACTATTCCAGCTCCATCAAGCTTGCAACCAATGTGGAGTGGAACGCCGCTACAATCGCTGTCCGAGAGAAAAGAATTTGTCGAGTTAGGTCTAATGGATGTTTTTCTTCAGAGCCAAGAGGATGATGAAGATATCGAGGAAAACGAGTGGAGATAAAGTCTAAAGAATAGTTGGTTAAAAGGTTTTAAGATGGCAAAGAATAAGAATATCGCACAAAAGATTAAGTTGGCAGAAAGTCGACAAGAAGCCGATACGTTCAAATTATGGGAAAGCTATCGAGAGCAGGCAACCATGTGGCGTGTTATCGCACTGGTTCAAATGTTCGGAAGCTTCTTACTTATTTGCTTCGCTTTTTACGTGTATTCAACAAGAGAGATCACGCTGCATGTTCCTCGACAGCCCCTACCTGGACAATATGCTGTAGATCAAATACCAGAAGACGCGCTAATTGAGGCGTCAACCGAGATTGTCAATCTAATTGCGACCTATCAGCCGCATACCGCTCAAAAACAATTTCTAGCAGCTCTCGAGCTTCTTGATGAGCCCGCTCTATCAGTATTCAAAGAGAAAATGCTAGGCATGGAACTACAAGCCATCCGAGGGACTTCTCGAACCCAACTGTTCTTCGTGGATCCCTCTCGAAATAAGATCGAGAAAACTCGTGGTGGGATACGAGTCTCTCTCATCGGCGAAAGAACGAAGTTTCTTGCAGGAAAGCAGATTGCTCCTGTGTCAACTGCATATCGAATTACTTTTACTACTAAGCCGCGAAACAAAATTAATCCGTATGGATTAGTCGCCATAAATATCGAGGTTGAAGATGTTAATTACTAGAGAGCTTTTGAGCATGAAACAGAGACTACACTATTATAGCCTGGCAATGGTTCTTTCAGCATGCCTTATATCTCCACTTCCAGCACAAAGTGAGAATATTGACTATCGAGGAGAGGGAGAGATTTCAGTGCGTGTAACCCCAGGAGAGCCTACGCAGGTGAGGTTTCCAGACACCATATCTGGAGGATTTCGAAAGAAAACATCTTCATTATCTCTTGATCGCAAGGAATCAGACCTTATCCTTTTTTCAAATGAGTCAATTACAGAAGAAGGTGAAGCCTTGATCGTAAGACTTGAGGATGGTCGCTCATATCCCATACGAGTTCGACGGGCGAATGATTCTTTTCCACGCCAACCTCAACTCCAGATTTTCGATCGACGCACATCGATGCTCTCGGAAGAAGATGATGATACGCCAGAATATGCCCGGTCAGGCTTCTCAAAGAAAGATCCAGCAACGGTAGCAGGTCTTATGCGCGAGCTTGTTCTCGTAGCTGAGTACGGAAAGGAGAAAATACCTGGATATCGGATGACCGATCGATATAAAGGTGAAGCCGTACTTGATGACGGAACACTAAGGGCCACCGTTGATAAAATTTTTGTTGGTCCCAATTTGTGGGGGTACGTCATAGATGCATCAAATGAGCTCGATGTCTCACAAAGACTAAATCCTGCAACCTTTCGTCTTGATGGCACACGTGCCATCTCAATGACAAACTGGGAACTCACTGCCAAGCCATTGAATATTGAGCAACAGATAGCAGGCAAACACGAAACAAAAGTATACGTAATAACTCGACCAAAAAAATAAGTTGGAGATCTGATAGAGATGAGTATAAAACAAAAAGCCAGCGATCTCGTACAACTTCTAAAGAAAGAGCGCAAAGCTCAAGTCGCTGCTGTCTTAGTGGGTCTTGCGGCTATTTTCATGATAACGTATGAGCCGAAGAAGCCACGCCCAAAACCTAATCTCCATCGCGCGACTACCCAACAATCGTCAGAAACTCTCGGCATGGCCTCTGCTAATGAATTATATGATGACCTTCAGAAAGTCGTAGTACAGCGATTAGACGTACTACAAGAGAGTCAGGAACAATTTAAGACCGCACTCGACAATACAAATAAGCGAATAGAAGAGAATGAAATTCGAACAGCAGAGATCTTTGAGACCCTTATCAAGCGAGTCGAGTCACAACGAGCGGCTTTACCCGAATATTCTCAGTCATCAGCTACTGATGGAAAGCCCATTAGCGATACCCCGCTTTTTCCAGAAGAAGATATTCTTGCTGCGGATTCTCTTGAAACCTTCGGCGAAGTATCAGATGGAGGCGTAGTTGCTCCACCAATTTTAGAAGATCTGGACCCTCGCTCTGCTTACATTGCTCCCACTGATTTTGTGAGAGTTAGGCTTCTGGCTGGAGTTAATGCCCCGACAACAGGCGCTCCCTATCCGGTGCTGATGGAGCTCATCGGAGATGTTCAAAGCCCAGATGGAGCATCACTACCTCTTGGAAATGCACGTATTCTGGCGGCTGCTCAGGGCTCTCTCATAGATTCTCGCGCCCTCTTTCGACTCACTTCTCTAACACTACGAATGCCAGATGGCGAAGTGCAAAACCTTCCTATTGATGGATATATGGTTGGTGAAGACGGAATTCTTGGGCTACCGGGAGTCCCGATTGACCCACTCGGAAAAGTTTTAGCGTCGACAGCAACTACTGGAGCTGTGGCTGGCTTAGGTCAAGCAACAAGCCAGGCCCAAGTTACAACAAACAACAATGGTCAATCCTATATTACTGGGGACGCCTCATTATTCGCTCTCGGTCAGGGGGCATCACAAAGTGCAAATGTCTGGTCACAAATGGTTAGAGAACGAATGCAAGCCGCAATACCAGTAGTTCAAGTTTACTCTGGAAGGGAAGCAACCGCCATCTTTACCGAGGGAACGGTAATTCCACGACTATATGACTTAATATCGGTCGAGGATGATATCTTTTCTGGCATCAACTAGAGGACATACATGAAAAGGTTTTTTGAAGGAAATGAAATGAACTGGAATACAATAACCCTCAAAATTATCGGCATAGCTATCACTGCTCTCGTGTGCACAGGTTGTGGAACAATCAGTGGGGCATTGAATCCTTTTCAAGCACCTATTAAGGATGAAGCCCTCCAGGGGACACCTAGTGATCATGCACTGAAGGAAGAAGGAAATAGGCTTGAGAAGGCTCGCGCCTCTCTTGAAGAAGTAAGTCGTTATCCCAAGGCCCATCAACCACAGCCAGTGAATCCAGTAATTCAACCAGCTGTAGTTCGACTTATGTGGGTACCAGATCATCTAAACGGAAGTGGAGACCTGGTTCCGGCCCACTACTACTACCTAAAGGTTCTAGAAGACCGATGGGCTGTCACGGATGTTTTTGAAAAACAGAAGCTTTCAGGTGGCAGTGGCCTATCTGATTCAGGTATTCCTTATACAAGGAGTGCAAGGTGAGAGTTCTTCTATCATTCACCATCATCTGCTTAATGCTTTCTGGATGCTCTTCAACTCTAGAGCTATCCCCAGCAAAACGGGCTTATCAGGTTGCTGAGCAACAGTTGCCACAGGAACCGACCTATAATCGGCTCCGGTGGGTACACCTGCCGACCAGCCAACCAGCAAGAAGTCTTCATCGCGCCTCTGATGAGGTCAGGCCAAAACTCTTGCCAGTTGTTCATTTTTCAATAAAAGAGAAATCACTATGTGAAGCTGCAACAATACTTGCAGGCTTATATCGCTTCTCTAGCTACTGCTCAAGTCAGCTTCGTGAGGAAATGATTACCCTTGAAGCTCTTGGCAACATCTATGAGCTAGCCGAAAACATTGCTGCTGATCACGACGTCAAAATCGTCATCGATAGAGAAAACAGAGAAATACGATTTTTTCCATCGATGGTTCAAAACGTTAGGTTTTTAGAAGAGGTTACAAATGGGAATTAATCGAATTACTCGTGAGAGACTTTACGAAGACGAAAGAACATTTAATGAGTTGCTTCCATATGTGAAGTACGAAGAAGAATATGGCCTCTTCATTCATTCAGATGCCTCACTGTGGTCTATGTGGGAGTTAAGCCCGAAGTGGATGACAAGCACATCAGATGCCGATGCCTTTCATCTCTGTAGTCAAATACAAGAAATGATGGACGCTCTTCCTGAGGATATTAGTACTCAATGGAATTGGATCACTACTTTCGATGTAGAACATCTTCTGAGAAGGAACTTAAGTGAGTATCCATCTGGAGGCACAAGTGGTTGGATGGCCAAACGATGGACTAACATGCTGAAAAATTCAGCAAATCATGGCAACTTCTATCAACGTCCAAGAAAACTCCGCTTGATGGTCAGTTTTCGCTACGATCCTCCTTGGAGAGCTCGTACCCCTATTCAGCAAATTAAACGTGCCTTCAAGAGTATGTTCAGCGGAAAAGTAGGGGTATCTGCAGAAGAACGAACAAAAGAGTATCAGCATTATGCCCGCGAGTTTCGTGGATTAGTTGACGGAACTGTCAGCAAGCTCGTAGATCTTGGATTTCGCCCAAGAGGGGTGAATGGACAGGACTTAATTGATCTACTCTATCCGATTCTTAATCGAAGAAGCGTAAAGTCAGGAAAATTTCGACGGGGCCGCAATACTTCTGTACCTCGTCCAGAATACGATCCTCATGACTTTCTCTCAAACCAAATTTCAGAGACCCATGCTGAACACCCGCACGATGGAATTGTAAAAAAAGATGGTCGCTACTTCAGAGCCGTGTCGTTAGTGAAGTCTCCAAAACAGTGCTTGCCATTGATGATTACACCACTACAAAGCTCTCCATACGAAAATATTATGAGCATTACCTATTCAAAAGATCCTCGGGAGAAGCAACTTGCTCGCCTTGATGGTCTTGATAGCTCATTAGGATTTCGAGAGGCAACCCCAATGGGTCGCTCGAATCAGAAGGTACAGCATCAAATTGCCGCAGTAAGAGCAGCTCGTTCTGAGCTTTATGCAAATAGATGCCAATTGGTTAGAGTAGGTGTTCATCAGACGTTCTTCTGTCAAACTAAAGAAGAAGTAATGCGTGCTTCTGCTGAGGCAGTAGCAACGTTTCCTCAGTTGAATGGCGCACGTGGTATGCCTCATGAGGTCTCTGATCTTGGTGTCATCATTAACTCACTTCCGGGCTGCTATGACCCGTCGACCGATGGCCCTGGATGGACAAATATGATGCGGTCATCTCGTGCCTCCCGTCTTTTGCCACTTTGGGGGAATTGGCGAGGAAGCAAGGGAAGCTTGTTCGTTCTTCCGAGCCTATGGAACCGCGAACTCGTTGGATTTGATCTGTATGATTCCGAGACTGCTCCGAACGTTCTGATTGCCGGAGTATCTGGTGCAGGGAAAAGCTATCTCCTGTGCTACCTGCTCATTACCATGAACAGAGGGCACTACTCCACACTTAGTTCAGGACGACTGGTCGAACGACAACCGATTACCTTCGTTTTTGACAAGGGGATGGTAGGTCAACCCTGTGGTTTCGATAAGTTGGCAAAACTATTCAATGGTCGCGTATACGAGGCAACTCCATCAAAAGCTCCAGCCATGAACTTTCTTGCCCGCCTCGGAAAGACTGAAGCAGATCTGACCAAGGGTGATTACAAAGATTTGATAGACATGGCGGCCGATATTATCTGTGATATGGCGACGGAAGGCTCTCGTCAGCTTGAGAGACTCGACAAGGCAGCAGTCACCGAATCTCTCATTGAATCCCACCGCCTCTATCGAAATGGGCCAATGAAGCGAGAGCTTGTGTTGAGTGATGTAGCCTCTGTATTGAGGGCTCCAAAGCGAATTAATGAGCCAGAAGAATCTGCCCAACGACGCCAACGCATAGCGGTGCTTATGGGTGACTACTATGGAAATGGAACATACGCTCGTTTCTTCGATAGGCCTGGCAGTCTTGAGCTCGAAGAAAGATTTATCGTCTTTGATCTTAAAGCGCTTAGCAGGAATCCAGACCTGCAAAGGGTTTTCTTAAAGATTGCGATGCTGTGGGCTGATGAAGTGATGAACGACCCAAAAGAGTTAGATTCACGAAAGATTCTTGTCTTCGATGAAGCACATGATCTCATTGGGAAGACATCAGCCAGCACTATAGAGACGGCTTTCCGTCTGTATAGAAAGCGAAAAGGTATTGTTATAGCAGCTTCCCAATCTGGAGAAGACTTCTATGTCGGCAATGGCGGCCAGGCAATCGTTCAGAATAGCGCTCATAAAATTTTCTTGCGGCAGGATCCAGCAAAGTTTCACTATACCGCGCAAGCATTTAATCTGAGTGAACAACAGTCTAATGTGATCCTTCGACTCCGCACTATAAAAGGTGTGGAATCTCAATTCTTTCTGCTCTCTGATATCGGTGAGGGGGCTCTTACCTTACCGCTCGAACCCTCTTTTTACTGGGCGAGCACCAACAACGGTGATGACAATCAGCTATTTGCAGAAGTGCTTGCTCAATGTAACGGAGACTTTGAACTCGCGCTTAGACATGTTGTAGCAATTGCTCCCTACGGAGCCAAGGCTCTTCAAGAGCAGATGCTGCGAGAGAGCAATGAGGCAATTAACACCGAAGAATCTGGGTTAAGCGCAACCGATCATATTTTTAATAGTGAAGCTTAGGTATAGGAGGAAGAGTCAAATGAGAAAATTTTTATTCTTATCAACATTCGTCATGGTAGCATCGCTGGGAACAAGTGGATGTAGTGCACATAAAAAAGCACAGCATATCTCAACCCCTCACGAAGTAATACTGTCGCAACTATCACAGCAACCTGTTCGTACCGCACCTGGAGTCGTAGAGTATGTCTGGGAAGAGCCGATGGTTGATGTCATTGAAGTACCGCCTGGACTTGATCCAGACGGAATATACTATCGTCCGGCACATCAAGAGGTTGTTGAAATTAGACAAGGACGATGGAAATACTATCGATCAGGAGATAACTAGGATACACTCCATAGTGGAATAGATATTGAGTCGCTCTTAGGGCAAAGAAGGAAGGTTTACATGGCACTCATCAGCATTCGAAACGTGGTCGCGCCTTTTCAAAACAAAACGCACCTCTTCACAATAGTTGTTATTGCCGTTATCTTCGGTGTCTGGAGAGCCTCTGGTGGATCTTTCTCCTCTCGAACCGTATCTTCGCCAACTCCTATTTCAGAATCATCGCTACTCATGCAGCAGAGAAGCGCCGGTTCAGTGGGCACTCAAAAAGTTCAGCAACGTCCACCGCAGCATCATGGGGCACCAAAAGGATCTTCCTCTAACACTAGCCATGACTTAGACTCACTGCTAGGAACCCAGGCTCCTCAAAAGCAGCCGGATCAGAATCAACCGCATCATTCAGCGCTTGATGATATTGAAAAGTCTCTCGGGATGCGTTAGCAGCAACAATACTCACTCACAGGTACATCAGTGAAGGCAGAAAGCGATGCAATTCATATTACAAAAACTTGGCGCTCTGAGGTCATTACTGTTGTAGTATTCATCGTTATGTCTATCCTCGCTGTTACGCTGACCAGGATATTCCCCTGGTCTATCATTGACGGCGAGCTGTTTCAGATTGGAGAGACCTCTTATCGCATGGCTCTGCCACTTTTCTGGTTAATCCCCCTGATTACCATCGGTTCTGCAATCTTTCGGATATACAACGTGAGATACACCATTAACCAAAGAGGAATAGAGTTTGAGAAGGGTCTCCTAGAACTACGAATAAAACTTACAAGGGTATGGTTTGAAGACATACGAACCGTACAGAAAAATCAGACAATTATTGAGAGATTTCTGGATATTGGGAGCATCCATGTGGGTACAGCTGCTACTGGAACCCTAGAAATAACTCTTAAAGGGATAGCAGCACCTGAAGAAGTGCTCGAAATGATTCAACGAGAGAGAGATAATCGACAAAAAACAGCACAAACCTCATCAAACTCCTCACAACATTAGAGAGGGTTTGAATAGGATCTCCTCCGACTAAATATGAATTGAGGTTTTAACGATGTTGAAAATGCGCTCTTGTCTTGTATTGCTTTTTCTCTTCTCTACTCTCGCGTCTCCTCATGCGAAAGCCCAAGAAGAGGCAAGCCCCCTCAGAGAGAATGAGGTCACCCCGGCTACCCTCCAAGCTGAAGAGGCTGCACTTCTGAGCTTAATCAATACAACAGATAGCAACCTGCCCGTGCAAAATGCCGATTCAACCTTCAGAGCAGAAAACAGAGAGATCCTTTCTCCTGAAGCGCAAGAAGAAAATGATACCCTGGCAGAAGCGCGGAAACTTCTTCCGACTCCTGCATCAGATCAGCCTCAGGAAGAGCTTGCACTCACTATTGATACCCAACAGCAGACAATTGAATCACTCAAAGCCTCAAAGGCAACCCTAGAAAAACGGCTATTAGGAGTTGAACAAAAGCTTGGGCAAGTATTGGCCAAACTCGAGAAGACGCACGATGACCTCTTACTTGCTGAAACCGAAGTCGAACGGCTCTCTCATATTATAGAAAAGAGAAATATTAAGAGCATTCAAACGATTCAAAGGAAAGCAAACATCGTAGAATCTCCATCTAAAGCTGAAATGTTACATCGCTCAAAATTGGAAGAACATGTTAAGGATACTCCTACAAAAGCTGAATCGATGACTGATATGTCTCAAAAACTTTCCATTGCAACCGTGACTGCGAAAAAAGCAAATCTCAGGACAGGGCCAGGATTGAACAACTCAGTTCTGCTGACTGTTTCTCAACGCTCACGTCTCGTGGTTGAGATGCGAAGGGGCAACTGGTATCGCGTAATTGCTCCAACAGGCGAGCGAGCCTGGATTTCTGGTACCGTTATTCACTTTGGTCCTGAAGTGGACGCGCGACCGAATCCTATAATGCGAATCAGAGGATTCCACGACGCCACAGCGGATGCCTCATGAAGCTGATGTACTCTCACCACGTCATCGTTAGCAGCCTCTTTCTGAAAAGAGCTTATCTCAGTGAAATTTCGAAATTCTACTTCATTGCCATCCTCCTCTTATGCTTCACAAACACAGCAGTCAGTGAATCTCATGACATAGAAAGTCTTCTTCAGTCATTCAAAGATCGTGGCACCACGGTGTATCCTCTCGTAGGCACCCGCATCTCAAGTCGTTTTGGAATGCGAACTCATCCTGTAATTCAAGAAAAGAGGCATCATCATGGACTTGATCTGGCGGTGCCTGTAGAAGCGCCGATTCGAGCAATTCGAACAGGAAGAGTTGTATTTGCTGATGAGTTCGGAGCCTATGGAAATCTTGTTGTTATCCAGCATGAAGATGATATTACGAGTCACTATGGCCATTTACATTCAATTCAGGTTTCTCCTGGCGAACAGGTTTCGACTGGTCAACTGATAGGTGCTGCAGGAAAAACAGGAAGAGTAACAGGGCCGCATCTCCATCTTGAGATACGTCATGAGGGCAAGCCTCTCGATCCTCTTTTACTGTTTCCCCACATTGCTCATAAGGGTTTAGGTTAAGACCTTCCTGAAGTGCGCAAAAATGGGGTGAAACCCTAATGCTCTCTTACTTATTGAGTACGAGAGAGCTTTGAAATAATTAATTTTCTTAAGGCATCGTTATTTTCGAGCTTCTGACGACGCTCAAGGAGTCGCCGCTGAGCTGGGTTAGCCGCTGAGGCTCGAGAATATGCAATCCCACGAGCAAGGGGATCAATATGATCCGACAACGCATCTAACTCTTCAGTTGTAATTCTCCAGTCCGTGCTCTCCTTTAAGTAACGAGATGCAGGCAGAGAAAAAAAATCGAACTGGGGCATATCCTTGGAAGCTATCAGCAACTGAAGTACTGATTCTGGGGCAGGTGTTGTCTCGAACCATTTCGCAAGAAAAGCATAACGCGCATCTCCCCGAAGCATAAGGCCAGAAAGGAGAGTAATCACCTGGTCTCGAGAGAAAGTCGTATCCTTTGATAAGACGGCTAAAAACTCCTCGAGTTTCGGTATATTCGCAGAAGACGCAATCTCTTGAATGAGCATTACAGTCCTATCGGGTTCAAGAAACGGCGCTACAAGAAGGTCTCCCAACTGCTGAACCGTCAGACCATCAAAATCTTTCGTTGCATAGCTAATTTCAAGAAGTCGCTGCGCTGGGAGTGAATTCCATCCTGCTAATGAATCCGTGATAAACCATCCTACAGACTGCCTTGCTCCTGCTATCTCGCGAAGAAACTCCCACAATGCTCCTCTCTCATCCTCAGTTAAGCCTAGTAAAATAAGCTTGACTCGCAGACGCACATCCGTCTCCTGAAGGGTCGAGGGAATATAAATGCGAAGGGTTTGGGAATCTATCCCCAGGGTCGCAATCCGAGCAAAGGCTCTGAAAAGCTTAGCTGCTGCTTCTTTTGATTCAACAGAAAGGATATCGAGAGCAAGCCCATAGGGCACTGGCAGTCTTGCTTTTTGAGCCTCTAGTACTCGAAAGAGCATCTCCGGGCTTTGAGAAGCGGGCAATCCAGCTAACAGAGATAGGGCGACTCCGTAATGCAGCGAGCTGAGATCTGGAATACTATTTATTTCATCACGCAGTATAGGAGCCAATACGAAAGTAAACAGCGATGCCTTCTCCTCTTCTGAGAACTCGTCATACCACCCAGCATTAAGAGCAACCCTGAGCGGTTGATGGAAAAACTGGCTCAATATATCAGGTTCTTGAGCTTCCAGAATCACAGTCTGCGCGGCGACATCGCTCTCCATCGCGGCTTTACGCGCTACCTTTTGCAGTCTCGCCGGCTCACCTGAATTCCAGTCACCTTGGAGCTCTTGGTGCGCACCATCATTCCAGAGGATTTTCCAGAGCGTCTGATCTTGAAACGAGAAATATCCAAATAAGAATGCCACTACGGAAACCGTTACGATAATTACTCGAGGAAGAAATCTGCTCTTCTGGGAATGATCTGGGGAGCTCCTATTCAAGCTCTCCTCTTTGCCTAGAGGTTCGATAAGAAGTGTTTCGAGAATCGACCTCAGGACATCAAGATTGGGAGTGATGTCTTCCACAGCATCTTTTAGCGATGGGAGCTCCCTCAACAATAAACTCACAAAGTCTGACAGATCTTTGCTCTGGGCTTCTCGCGTAACTTCTTCCGGATGGGATGATAATACTTTTGCCGATGCAGAACACAGAAAGTCTACTCCGGGATCAAGCAAGACGAGCTTTTCCTTCCACAATGCCAAATTATCTAGCGACAGATTTCCATGAAAAAATCCGTGACGATGAAGATGATCTAATTCGCCAACGAGATTCAAGAAGTGATGGGTCTTGTCCCGTTCTGACAACGTCTTAAAGAGAGAAGTGGCACAATCTCCCTGGCTAAAAAATGGTCTTGAAAAAAAGAGTAATCCTTTTTGCGAGGCTGCTTTCATGCGATCCTGATACAAGCGAGCCATTCGGCCAAAGAAAGGAACAGCAATAGCAGCTATCCGAGCTGGGATTTTCTCAACTCGTAACAACCAAGTAGCCCTGTCTTGAAGAATTAAAAGCCTTGGATTCCCAACAAGAGAAGAGGATATGAAACCCCCAAGCACTGGCCCATCCAAATCAAGAAAACGCTTTGCTTCTTCAAAAGAAGAGAGATCTTCTGTCGAGATTTCTTGAATCCCGACTTCTCTATACACGTTATCCATAAAGCGTCACATATTTACGGGCCAGCGCGCAGTAATATTCTTTAAGATTTACTCGCGCTCCGTTCCTCTATCATACATTCTATCTCTTGAAGAACTCGAGGGATCACTTCATCGTACCCAAAGGCTCCTACCAACTCCGTCCCCTTTTTAAGATTCACATGGTTAGGAGCGCACCACAGTCCAATGTCCGCTTCATCAGTCTCACCAGGCCCATTCACCCGACACCCCATTACTGCAATAGTAATGTCTTCCTGTGATGCGAAATCCGTAACTTCTCGTATCTTCTGAGCTAGCTCAATAAAGGCTTCGTTCTCAACCCGGGAGCATGATGGACACGAGATGATATTTAATCCCGCATGTTCGAAGCGAGGTACGGAACGAAATCGACCTTCCGATATGTCGGCAAGAATCTTTTTTCCTACCTCAATTTCCCTGTATTTTTCCTTGAATGGTAAAGTTAACGAGACTCTAATCGTGTTGCCAATACCAAAGGGGATCAGATTTTCAAAAGCAATTCTTGACTTAATTTCCCCTAGAGGAAGCATCCCAGCCTCTGTCACACCAAGATGGATAGGGACTTTCGGGTGCCGAACATGGAATAACTTGTTTATTTGTATTACCGCATTAGGATCTGAGCTTTTTAATGAAACAACGAATCGAGTGAAGTTTAGCTCTTCCATATATGAGATATGCTCATCTGCTGATCGCAGAGCCACTTCCATGGGGTTCTCATCCTGCGCCTTAAGAGAGGGATCTAACGATCCGAAATTCACTCCTATTCTCAATGCACAGTCGTTTTCTCCCGCTTGATCAACGAGAAACTTAACTTTATCTTTTACCGCGACTTCTCGCTGGTGATGATGTAAATGGCCCGGATTGTACCGTAGCTTCTGAACGAATGGGGCCACCTTCTCGGCAAGACGATAGTTCTCTTGTAGATCTACTACTAGGTTAGCGGAGGTTGATTGTCTCAAGGAACGCAAAGCTTCCACGTCCTTCTTGCTGTCAACTGCGACTCTTATCAGTCCTGCTCCAGCCTCTTCCAACATCGCAATCTGTTCCGCTGTAGCGTCAAGGTCTTGAGTCTTTGTTGCCGCCATCGATTGGACGACTATCGGCTGCCCGCCTCCTATGACTACGGAGCCGATCGCCACTTCTCTTGTGTCTGTATGACTTCCTGTGTTCTGCATGCTTGGATTGTGACACGGGCGAGAATTTTTCTCCAGAGACTCTCCTGTCAAAGGGTTATGCCATATCTATCTTCCCCTGTTCCGGAGGAATAATATGGCGTACTCTTCCCTCATCCCCGTAATATGAGACTCTCAGAGCAAGGGTCTCATCCACATTCCCTGGGAGACCTCTATCTCCTATCTTGTGGACAGGAGTTCGGAAAAAGCCTCAAATTGTTAGGAATACCGTATGAGAACGTGCAGTAAAAATTTCCCCAAACGAATCACCCCACGCTTATACCTGCTCCTTCTGCTCCTCTCGGCATTCTGCCTTACCTTCTCTCCCATAGGAAACCTCTCCGCTGATAACGAGACGAGTTTTTATCCGATATGGAAACTTCTTCGACAGAATGAAAAGAGGGTGTTCTTAAGTGGGTATCAAAAAGGGATTCAAGACTCCCGCAAAGTAATTCAAATCTTGAGAGAACATATTGAAACCAACCCCGAGAGTGCTCTAACGAGCCTCGATAGAATAAATCAACTCTATGAGACAGCCGATGTGCCCGTTGAAAGCCTACTCCAAGAACTGACGGTGTTCTATTCTGAGCCAGAGAATCATAATGCTCCTCTCTCCGTGGCCTTTAGTGCAGCAAAGAGTCCAACGAGATAACATTCTGCTAAGATTCCGCATGACAGAAGCTCAGCATTCCTGTAACTTCTACGTTCGTTATTAGGGAATAATATTTTCAAACAGGCTCAATTTCACAATAGAGAGGCGAAGATGGTGGAAGTCGAAGATATAAATGAGATATTTGCAAAGATCACCGAACGCTATCAAGACCCAGTCCCTATTGGAGGAAGGTGTGAAAGCTTTACCTACTATCGCACTGAGGATCTCTCTGATGATGACCTTAATACCTGCGCTGAATATGTCGCTCAACGCCTAGAGAGCGTTGTATCGCCAAATGAAGTCGATTTATTTCTGAAGCTCCCAGGAGGATATAGCTTTTTTGCTGAACGTCTCTGCGCAGTGTACTCAGAAAGATTGCCAGGCCATAAACTGGTGCCGATAGAACAGTACCTTGAAAGTAAAATCGGAAACGGACTTGGCACCACCTACAGAGGGAAAAATGCGGTACTGGTAACAGATGTAATTACTACTGCTCGCTCAAGCCTCGAAGCACACACGAAAGCGACCCTCCGAGGAATTCCCGTTCTCTGCTGGGCGACTCTTATCGACAGAACATTTGGACCAGGTCCAGTGCCAGTGGTATCAGCCTTCACCGGAGATTCTGTCCGTTTACTCACCAAAGGATAGAGCAAGCAAAAGGAACGCTGAGAAACGGCTTCAAGGGACGCTTATCGCCCTAGCATCATAATAATAATTCTCAGTGACTTCTAGCAGTATGACTATCGAAATCCACGCCTCTTCAACACCGAGAACGGAAGAACTTTGCTATTGCGATCAGTCTGCGACTCATCTGATTCCTCTGATGTGCTCAGGTTGCGAAACGGCTGATCCTGAGATCCAGACTCTGGATAGTTCAAACCCGTTAACTCCGGCCTGAATCCTAGCGAGCCCTGAGAGGCCCCATCACTACGGGTCAAATCCACGACCACAGCTTCATACTCACTGAAAGCCGCCTTAGTGGCCTGAACCCGTGCCTTTAATACAATAAGCTTTTCAGCCAAAATCGTACTGCGTACATAGTGCTCTTCAGCCACTGCCATGCGCAAAGCTTCTCTCTCTTGATGAAGCTCTCCCTCTACCCGTCTCCACGCATCATACAGGGAGTCACGCAGCTTGAGTGCCTGATGAGATAGCTCTCGTTGGGAGTATGTCTGGAGCAACTTCCGAAGCGATGCTGAGAGGCTTTCATTGACATGTTGCCATACCAGCACTTGTAAATTTGAGTATTTTTTTTCATTAGCTGGTTTCTGCCCTGCAAAACCCTGGAGCTTCTTCCCACCGCTCCTACCCGATCTGCGTTGATCCTGCTCTTTCTCCAATCCCTTCTGCGTCTCTTGTGCCGTGTGTTGATAAAGATAAGCAGCCTTACGACTTTTCGTTAGTAAATGGGAAAGACGACTCCTCAGGGTGTCACTACTCATATAGATACTTGCTCTCTAAAAGGACGGGAACATTAGGGGTTGGAGCTTAATCGTTGATGCTCAAGAGTCAAGCAATAAAGAAAATAGGAGGAAATTACCACTTAAAACGAACGGCAAGACTCACCCGTAACACGCAGGACACCCCAACAACGGGGCGGTAGATTTTGCCACTCAGAATCATTTTTGCCGACAGAGGAGATAAAATAGACCTGCGTTTTAACGGAGGGGGCGTACGACATCCCCAGAGTAGGAGAAGATGTTGGCACAAATCATGAAGAGGAACCGAGTGTAGGCATGAATACGCTTTTCAGGTCTCCTTGACCACACGCACACACACTCTTCGCCTGAAAGGCATTATGTGTTTTCGTCTACAGTCAAATTCAAGCAGAATGCATGCAGAAATGCGAGGCTGCAGATTTGATATCCAAGCCGGTTGGCCCCCCAACCGGCTTTTTTTTATCTCCATAAGACGATAGCCTCTACCCCATGGATGTTGTTATGGAATATCTCTGGTCAGCGACTATCGCCGTTCTATTCCTGTTGGTCAGATGCCTAGCATGTAGTGTCATACGCCTCTTCACGATAATTTCACTTTCCTTGTTTTCTTCTACGGTCTTTCCCACGGGGAGCTGCTTTGCGCAAAATGATGCCGTGATACCGCAAAAAGGACGACCAAATCCTGCCTCCTCTATTCTATCACAACAAGAATCGCTCAAAGACCTTTCCCAAACGGAATGGAAAGATATCGCTAAAGGGCTTCAGATCATGGATATCGAACTCTCAACGGGGTTCTTACCCGGAGATATAATGCTCTTGAAGAGCTCCCTTGATTACTTTCGACCCCAAGTTGTACGAGCATCATCATTCCATCGAAAGAGAGGTGACATAGAGTGGTACAGTAAACAGACAGGCGCATCCGCCTGCATCAACGCTCACTTCTTTGATCAAAATGGTGACCCTCTTGGATTGGTTGTAAGTCGAGGAATCGAGCATAAAAGGATGCAACTGGGTGGCACGTTACTCACCGGCCTCTTCTTAGCCTATCATGAAAGGCTTGAGATAGTCCCACGCGACAAAACTCACACAGGAATAGGACTCGAAGCAATTCAGTCCGGGCCGAGGCTCGTTATCAATGGTAAAATTGCGGAAAAGCTTGATGATATAAATGAATCGCGGAGAAGTGGCATTTGCCTGAAGTCCCCCGCTGAATACATTCTTTTTATCTCCTCATCCCCGTTCAGAGGTGCCACCTTGAAAGAACTTGGAGAAATCCTGTCAAGCCCTCAGATCGGTTGTCGTGAAGCCTTAAACTTTGATGGTGGGGGCTCTACTCAGTTATTTGTTCGGGGTGATCTTCCGGGGGCAAAAGATGGCTTCAGGGGAGTACACGCCATGGGACGCGATGAGGTTCCAACAGTTCTCTGTCTCTTTCCAAGTACTTAGGCATGTTTATCGAATAGCTATGGAAGAAAGCTTCTCATCAACCTTGTTTCTAGGATGCTTAGGAGCAGGAACTTTGTTACAGTGTTGGACTATTGCAATTGACAGAACGTCTACCAATTTTTAATCTGCTGCACATGTCTGAAGTTATTACTCCAAAAGAATTTGTCTCTCGCGAATTTACGGCGAAAGAGGTGCAAGCTATTCTGCGGCGCCTAACGGGGGGCACAGAAAAGATTGGACTCGCTCTTCTGAACTATTACTCTCGAACAAATCTTGTGCCGTGCACAGGCAAATCTCTCAACCGCGGAAGAAACAAATATTCTTATTCAGACCTCATTCTTCTCTGCTGGCTGTTTCGGATGAAAAAAGAAGGGCTCCCTGTAAACCGTTTCCGTCGAGGTATTGATTATCTCCGAAAAAGGATTCCGAAGTTACATAAGAATCCATCAGATATGGTTCTGTTGACCGATGGCAAACAACTCTTCATCAAACACAGAGTTCAGGACAAGTCTCAAATTGCAGAGGTTTTGACAGGGAAAAAAGCCGGTCAATACGTGTGGGCGTACGCTATCGGTTCATTAATTGAAGAGGTGGAACGCATCATTCAAGAGGAGTTTAAAGACTCCAACCAGGTAGCTGCCTAATTCGAAGCCTTGTGCTATCCCAGCACCTTTCTATTGCGTCATGCCCTTATTACATCATCTTTCTGTGTTGCTATCTTTCTGTGTTGCCCTATACGGTTATGTATCTGGCATTTGTGGATCGAGAGCATGATAGCTCTTTCACTCGACACGACCTTGAATAAGTCATCATGCCCCGTTTAATCAAATGCTTACCATGAGCATGAGACTCATCTCACAGAAGGACAGGAACAGCATCAGTTCATCAAATCAGAGAGTAAAATCTTTAACGGAAGGATTATAATCAGGGTCATACTGATGCGTTTCGATGTAGTTTCTGCTACCCTTGCCCCATCGGGGAAAAGCTATTGTCCTGTTTGTTTCCTGTATGGAAGGAGTCCAGATGTCGAAAAGTGGAACGGTAAAACAACTCGCTCAGCTTCTGATAGAAAAGAAAGCATGGTGGCTAATCCCCATGGTGAGTGTTTTTCTTCTCGTGGGAACACTATTGGTGATGACACAAGGCAGTGCGCTCTCGCCTTTCATCTATGCTCTATTCTAGATCGCTCTCTATTCTAGATCGCTCTGTGGGGGACCCGCGCACTGATGTGCCACCATATGGAAGGATCCCATTGTACAAAGCATGACTCTTCTCCCGTCAAGGCAGACTAGCGTTCCGTCAGGACAGAATAGGGTTGCCAGTATCGGCGACAGAGATTCTTCTCCAACTACAGAGCTGCCTGCTCTCTTTGCTTCATCAATTCAGAAGGCAATCTCCATCCGCCAGGCTTAGGAGACTCATCATCACCGAATAGTAGCGCGTTGGAGCGCTCGTAGTCGATGAGCGCATCTATAAAATTATTGGTTGCCCGAGTACAGTACTCGCGAATAAAGTGATTCAATGAACGAGATGAATGAGCGAGTGCCCGTCGGATATCTCTATCCACTGGGACCATATTATCCCCATTTTCCTCGAAAGCCTTCCTAAAGGTAGCGGCAAGAGCCTCGACTTCGGTTAAATCATTCCATTCAAGAAGTTCAATAACACGATGTGCACGAGTTCTTTTGGACTCTCGTAGGACAATAAATCGCGCAACGAAAGCAGTTCGCCTTGCACGAATTACCATCTTTTCTGGCTCACTGAATTTACTTGGTTTTTCCCTTTCTGCTGAGGTCTGATTCAGAACAATCTCAGTATCCATAGCTCCATCCTAACAACTAGCAAACCGACGGGGCGTATCTTACCTTGCTACTGAGCTCTCCCAAGAGAGCACCCTTTTTCCTCGACTAATAGTATCATCGACACCTTTGGCTCCATACTTAAACCAAAATTTGCTATACGAAAACCTCGTAGCGAATCAATCGGAGTAAAAACAGATAACTTCTATAGATTTGCGTTTGCCTTTTCTGACTAAAAAGTGTCTTTTAGTGCATAAAGACGATCATAGATTCTCGCATGACAGACGAAAAATATCCGCCATCAACCGCTCAAGCAAAGCATCCCGCAACTACTCCAAATGAGATGCGTTCCACTCTGCACACTTCATCATCACAACCAACCGAGACCACTGGTAACCTCTTGGAAGGGATACCGGAGTCTGGGGCGGATCTCACTTCTATTATCCAAACCAGTTTTAAGGATCAACAACCAATTTTGCTGATCGATGATACCGATATTTTCTACCGTTCCGCCTTAGTTTTTCCAGCAGAGATCGCCACTCCTGAGCTCGTCAACTCGTGCCTCAAGAAAACAAATGGCGCGACGATTCAGGTTGCACTCAGCCCAAAACGTGCGGAAACCTTTCAACTCGAACCGATGGGTTTTAATAGATTCGAATCCCGAGATACCCGCACAAACACACCCCGGGAACTCGTATCCGTTGAAGCAAGAAAAAATGTTTCTACAGGAATTAGTGCTCATGATCGGGCAGAGACCATAAAAGTATTGGGAATGAATGAGCCCAATCCAAGAGGAATCGTTAAACCCGGACATATTTTTCCGATAAGGACTCGCGAGGGAGGATGTCTCGTAAGAAGCGCTTTGGCCGAGGCAGCTCTGGATATGACTCTACTCTCTGGCTTCAGAGATGCCGCATGCTTCCTCGAATTCTTCAACGAACAAGGTGAATACGCGACTCAGAAAGATTGGCACAGCGTTGTTACAAGCGATGGCATAGGGTGTGTGACGATCAGTGGGCTTATAGAACATCGGCTAAAGCATGAGCAGCTTATTCGTAGGATAAATGAAGTTAATTTGCCAACCTCCTACGAGAACGATATGAAAGCCTATCTCTACCGCTCTGAAATCCATAAAGGAGATCATATTGCATTAGTGAAGGGCGAAATTACACAAGATGTCCCTGTGCTGACTCGAGTACATCCAGAAGATACATTTATAGATGTTTTTGGAGCATCATCGGCACGAGAGAACACTCCGCTTCACGTCGCATTGCAAGCCATTAGTCAGGCAGAAGTAGGCGTACTCATTTACCTCCGTAGACCCGAACAGACGCCCCTGGCTCGCTCATTAAAGCAAGAAAATCGACATAAACGACCTGTGGGTACAAGAATGAAAGAATATGGCTTAGGTGCCCAAATCCTTCGTGACTTAGGAGTGAAAAAAATAGACCTCCTGGCAAGCAGCGAAGCGCCTGAAGCTGGATTGGCAAGTTACGGGCTAACGGTTATTCGCCAACAACCACTCGTCAGAACTCAAGCTGAAGAAATCTAACAGGAGAAAGTTCATATGTCAGATATTGTCAGTTTTGCCGATGTCGCACAGCCGATCGTCTCTTTTTCCCGTAAAATACCCAGCGATGCTCTTGTTCTTAAGCTGATTGATACCCAATGGTTTCAGCGATTACGTGACATAAGTCAAACGGCAAATACCCGGCTTGTCTATATGTTTTCTGAACACTCGCGATTTGGGCACAGCATTGGGGTCGCGTATTTGGCAAAAATACTCCTCGAATCTCTCGAGGAAAATCATTCTCATCAAATCGAGCCATACAGAAGTGCGATTCAAGTAGCTGCTCTTCTCCACGATATCGGACATATTGCACCTGGCTCTCATACTGCCTATACGACCTGGTTTCCAAGTGGCAATGATGCCCACGAAGAGATCGGATGCAACATTATTCAAGAGGACCAAGAGATAAGAGCAATTCTCGAGGATTGCGATCCAAATTTGCCCCGACTTGTCACCCAAATTCTCCGAGAGGACGCGGTTCTTCCATCATGGACATGGGAAATTATCTCTGGAGGAGCTTGGAATGTTGATCGTGGCAACTGGTGTGTGGTCGACAGCGTACTGGCAGGGGTGAGCTACGGGCAATACAATATACCTGCTCTAGTTGGCTCTCTTCATATTTCTACAGATGGGAGACTCACTATTAAAGAAAATCGCCTGGATGCCCTTATGCATTTCAGTCTTTCTCGACATGCGATGTATCGACAAATCTATCAACATAGAACGTTAATGGCGGCTGATATGCTCAATGTTGCTATCGCAATGCGCCTAAGGGCGATTTCTGAATCCTCCTATTTTGCGGATCAAGTAATGCAAGAGGTCCTCTCTGCAAAGGATCCCTTAGAACTTTCTTTGCCAACAATCTTTCAGATGCGAGAGGGCTGGTGGCGCTATCACTTACTACAATGGCAGAAATCAAGCGATACGATTTTAGCAGATCTTGCTCGGAGGCTTCTCAATAGAAGGCTGCTAAAAACAGTAAGAATTCTTCCTGAAGAGGATAAAGATGAACTCCTAAAAAAGGCAACTGAGGCGGTACAAAATTCTGGCTATGACCCCAAGTACTATCTCCACAACTTTCGTCTCAGCCATATGCATCGCAGTGATTCCAAACACTCTCTAAAAGTACAACAAGATGATGGCAAGCTTATGTCCCTTGGAAGTGCTGAGCCTCTATTTGAACAGCTAGTCGCTGAGACAGATGCCCCTGTCAGAGAATGGATAGCCTTGCCAGCTGAGGCAAAGAGTAAACTTGGCCGTGTACGATAAGATCACCCCTAGAAGCAACTTGCGATTATGACGATATCACGCTGAAGATTGACTTTCTAAAAACCTCTGGTTCACTAAATTCTACTTGAACCTCTGGCACCCACCATCTGCTCGCCTCATCATCAGCCATTCTTGCAAGATCCTTTGAGGTACAGACAAAAGCACTCTCTGGATAGGTGCGACGTAATTTTGTGACTACATCAAGATCAAAGGATGCATGATCTTCAAAAGCATGCTTTGCGATAATTTCAAAGCCCATCTCTTCAAGTAGAGCATAAAATCCGAAAGGCCTAGCGATTCCACTTACTGCTACAATCTTTTGCGGCGGCTGTAATTCTCTCTCTCCTCGAACAACCCTCTCTACCGTCATCCACGCCTCAATCGTGGGAACATGTGCCGGAAGAATGGCTCGCAGAGCGTCCAACTGGCACTTCGTAACTCGAGGACCTCGCGAATTGAGCACAAAAATTTGCCCCCTGCGCAAACCCTCCTGTCGAGCCTCCCTCAGCAATCCGAGAGGAAGCACGCGATCTAAAATAACATCAGAGGCCACCCCTTCAGAAGCCACGTCAATAGTGATAACGTTCAAATCTCGAGCTAGGCGCCTATGTTGGAGCCCATCATCAAGTATAATGATATCGCCGATTTGTTCGCTTTCGATAAACTGCGCACCACTAACTCTGTCTCGCGCAACAACAACTGGAACTTCAGAAGCAGCCGCATGAAGCTTTGCCTCATCACCAACTTCCGATGCGTCATGGAACTGAGAGACCTGTATTGGTCCTCGAATACTGCCCCCATATCCCCTCATTAATATAACTGGGTGTCGGTTTTGCGCAGATAACATCTGCACTGTTTTCTGAACTATTGGTGTTTTTCCACTTCCACCTACCGTAATATTTCCTATGCAGATGGTAGGAAGGCTCGTTGATGTAGTTCTCCAGATACCCTTGTCATACAAAGTATTCCGAAGACTTGTAACTCGTCGATATGCAGCGGAGAGTGCTGTTTTCATCCCTCTGCTCCATGTCTGTTTGATCCGCGCAATACATCACAGGAGGTTGCAACCTCTTCTCTATCGGCAAAACCCTTAAAACCAAGCAGGTCATCTAAGGCGTGTTCAACTCTTTTTAAGGAGCCACGCGCTTCACTCCATACTGAATATAATCGCTCGGCTCTCGCCTTCAACTCGGATGAAGATTCAATGGTTGCAGATAGAATCTCTTCAATAGCACCTCTATCATGAATAGACATAAATGCATCATGACGCGTTAGAGCCTCCACTTCAGAACGAATCTTACTCGTATGCATACCGATGCCGATAGGGACCTTATATGGAGCTGGTTCAAAAGGGTTATGGCCCCCTACCGGTACGAGCGTCCCACCAATAAAAGCAAAATCAGATAATGCATAATACTTCTCCAGCTTGCCAAACTCATCCACCAAAAGCACATCTATCGCTTGAAGATCCAAATTCTGCAAGTCACTTGAACACAGATAAGAAAGGGACAGCGCTTCAAGCTTCTCCTTAAAATATTCCAACTTCTCCAAATGTCGCGGAACCAGAATCAAAAGGGGGCTAGAAGAAGTCTTCCCCTGCAGCAGTCGTTTCTCCTTCAATCGAATCAGCTCAGGTAACCACCAGCTTTCTTCTCCAGGATGAATACTACCAAGAGTTAACCTTACTCTTTTCTCTTTTCCCTCTGTCAAAGAATCAAGCACCCCCATTAGGTCTTTCAAATCGTCTGAGCAAAGAGGCTCATGATCATACTTCGTATTTCCTGTAATCTGAATCTGGTCCTCCTTCATTCCGAGCATTAAGAGATGTTTTTTCATCGCTTCAGAAACAACTAAAGCTTGGGACAACAGAGAAAATAACTGAGGAAATATTTTCAAAAGAAGACGATAGCGAGCCAAGTTCTTCCTTTCAATTCTCCCATTCACCATGCAGATCGGGACTCCTCTACTAGCAAGCTTTGTCAGTACTAAGGGCCAAATCTCAGTCTCACCGAAAAGAAACAATGTAATGGAGACATCACCAATGGCTTTGCCTATCCATTTCTCCGAGTCAAATGGAAGAAGACGACATAGATCTGCTTTGTCTCGATGCATAGTGATACCCGCTAGCGAAAACGAGGTCACTAAAATCTTATGTTCTGGATAACGAAGACGTATCCAAGGAACAAGTCGCATCAGCCCACTTAACTCACCCGCAGAAGCTCCATGAATCCAAATATAGTCATCACTCCGGCTTAGACACCAATCTCCGAAGCGTTCCTGAAATCGCTCTGCAAAGCGAGGATGATGGCGCAAAAAAGGCGCCAGGGTGCAGACAGTGCACCGAGTAACCAAATTGTACAGTCGTATTCGAATGCTCATAGGCTGATTCACTTGGAGTACGGTGAGTCTACAATCAGGTTGACCCCGTCATACTCGTCACGGGCAAGGTATTGGATTCAGATGTTGTTTCCCGAAACTGGAGAGCATGAAGTCTTTCGTAGGCACCTTTGTTTCGTAACAACTCTTCATGCTTACCGCTTTCGACTACTTGACCGTCCTCCATTACTATAATCATGTCTGCTTCTTGTACTGTTGAAAGTCGATGTGCAATTACAAGTGAAGTCCTCTCCTTTTCAAGCGCCTCAAGAGCAGCCTGAACCTCCCTCTCTGCCTTATTATCAAGGGACGATGTGGCTTCATCCAGGATTAACAAGGGCGCATCTTTCAAAATAGCTCTAGCGATCGCGATTCTCTGCCGCTCCCCTCCAGAGAGAGTGAATCCGCCCTCTCCTACTTCTGTATGATATCCCTGCGGTAGGTCTTCGATAAAAGACGCCGCAAAAGCAGCTTGCGCGGCAGCCTCTACCTCTGCTCGTGTGGCTCCCTTCTTTCCATAGGCAATGTTATTGAAGATTGTATCATTGAAAAGGAAGGTATGTTGCCCGACCATTGCAATGCTTCCACGCAAATCTTCTAACTTTAGAGAGCGAATATCTTCTCCTCCAATCCTCACTATCCCACTGTCTGGATCTATAAATCGCGGGACAAGGTCAACAAGGGTACTCTTTCCTGCTCCAGAGAAGCCCACTAAGGCCACTCTTCCACCCTCGCTAATCGAAAAAGACACATCGCGTAAAGCAGGACGCTTTGTTGTGTCATAGGAAAACGTAACATCCTCGATATCAACACTGAAAGATGATGGAAATGGCTTGTATTTTGCTGGAGACTTAATCTTTATTGGTGCATCAAGTAGCTCAAAGATTCTATCAGCCCCAGATAATCCCTGCTGAGCAGCATTGAATACTTTCGTGAGCTTCTTGAAAGGTTCATAGAGCAAAAATAGAGTTGCGAGAAATGCGATAAATTCACCTTGACTACGAGAACCGTTAATAACGGAATAGCCGCCGTACATCACCACTAGGACAATAGCTATGGCTCCCGTAAACTCGTTAATAGGCCCAGTTAGTGAGCGAACTTTCTCTGACTTAATGAAGTCTCTGGTGAGGCGCTGATTTTCCGCTTCATATCGCTCCCTTTCGAAGTCTTCCCTCCCAAAAACCTGTACAACCTTGCTGCCGAGTATAGTTTGCTGCAATAGGCTGCTAAGATTTCCCACTCCATCCTGACCACGACGCGCAAGTTTTCTAACTCTTCGGGCAAAACGAGTTACTGGGTAAACTGCCAAGGGAAAGGCAACGAACGCTATGGCCGCTAAAATAGAATCAAGATAAAAAGCGACCAGTAACAGAACAACAACACGTATTCCATCACGAATTGCTGCAGATACCGAATCAGTCAGTAATGCACGAACGAGAACAACATCATTTGTGACTTTACTTAAAACATCTCCTCCTCGCTCATGAACAAAAAAAGATGGGGATAAAGCCAGGATCTTGTGCTCCATCTCATTCCTAATATCACGGACTACCAAGTGACCAAGCCGAGCAAGGAGAAAACTCTGCAAAAAGTCGAAGGTTGCTCTGAAAAGCGCAAATCCCAACAGCAATACGGGCAGCCATAGAAGCATATCCTCGTTCTTTTGAGCGAAAATGCCATCGAGAATATACTGCAGAATGAACGGTATCCCACCCTCAGATGCCCCAAAAAGCACCGTACATGCGAGGGCAACAAAAAAAGCGCGCCGATACGGCCGGAGATACAGTAGTATCCGACGAGAGGTTCTAGCCATAGTTCCCTTGTCCTAATCAGTGGCCCATACTCTCAATCTACTGAAAATAAGGCAAGAAAACCCCGTTAGGGCAGCGATTTTTTCCCTTCAGACTCTACGATTTGGCTCATAACTCGCGTTTGACTCAGCAAGATGCGGAACTCCCCCTTCCGACAAAGGACAAACGATGAGTTGAGATGGGGCAAGGGCAGTTTCTATGGTGGGCAACTTTCAGGTAAGGTATTGTCCGGAAAGGGGGGAGATGAGCACTGCCCCCCTAGCCATTATAGTGTAGAAAAGGACCTCTTCTCATGAAAAAAATAATACTCGGCTTACTCGCTCTTCTCCTAGTAGTCATAGTGGGAGCTCTCGGCTATCTTTCATTCCAATCAGATAACATCATCGCCAAGTTGAAGCCAGAAATAGAAGCTCAGGGAAGCGCTGCCCTTCAAAGCAAACTCTCAATCGGTGAAATGCATCTCAAGCTGTTTCCGTCGATCGCATTCTCGATTAATTCTTTAACCATTGCGGAGAATAAGGATGAGACCAAAAGGCTCTCCTTTGGCGGAGGAGCGATACACGTTTCTTTATTCAAACTGTTCACGGGTACCGTTGCGATTAAGTCAATTTTTCTAGACTCTCCCGCAATCACCATTCATCAAACTCAGTCGGGAGTGAAGATTGATGGACTATCTCAATTAGGACAGAAGGCCACCGTAGAGGCTCAAGCAATATCCAAAGCTGACAGTGCTGATACAGAGGATTCTCAGCCATCAGCTCCTTCCTCTTTACCAGGCTGGCTACAGGTAAATCTGGATTCAGTCTCATTAGAGAATGGAAGAATCCAAGTCTATCAAGAATCTGGAGAGGTGATTACCGTACAGGACATCCAACTCGATACCGGGATTTCCTTAAAAGGTTCTAAGCTCTTGCTCTCTGAACTTGTCGCTTCTTTACAAATTATTGACCAAGGCAACTTCCGCGTTGAACTTTCAGAGGGTGAAGTTGACCTCCAATCACTAACTGGAACATTAAAAAAGACACGAACAGAAGTATCACTTGCTAGGGGAGCCCTTGATACCGAACTCACCATCCGTGATGCTCGTGTATCTCCACAAGAATTCGGTATGAGTTCGATTTCTTTCGGTGGGCAGACACCCGCACTTCATAAGTTCTCCGGAGACTTCGAAAATGTAAGATTTCTTCCATCGCAGACTAAGATAGCGATTGAAGCAGGTTCTATTAAAGCTCTGAAGGGTCAGATTACCCTTCAGGGAGCATTGTCTCTATCCTCCATGAAGGGAGAGATGACGATGGAGCTCAATGAAATTGAGAAAAACGGGGAGAAGCTTAACGGATTAATTGCGATTCGGGGTAATGGAAATCAGATAACATTAACGGCGGACCCAATAGAGATTTTTGGTGGCAAAGTTTCATCTACGATAAACAGCCAGCCTCAAAAAGATCCGATTCCATTTTCCATAGCAACTTCCCTCCTCGGGATCGATATAGAGAGATTAACTCGTTTTGCGCTACCGAAGAGTCCTATACTCGTAACAGGCAATGTCGAAAAGCTAACGGCTAATGCTTCTGGGCAAACCGGCACAGACATGGCTAAACACCTCAGTGCGGATCTCAGCCTCTTGTTACGAGAAGGCTCTTTCACGGGAGGGAATATTGCGGCTCTGGTACTACAATCACTTGAAAAGGTGCCATTCGTTAAGAGCACAATGAGCGATGCTGTCCCCGGCGAACACTCAGGGGCCATGTCAGATTCCACTACTCCAATTCGACAGCTTAATACCACCGGGAAAATTAAGAATGAGCGAATCGAAGTGAATTCTCTTTTAATGGAATCAGCTCTTTTTTCTCTTGAAGGGAGGGGAACAATAAATTTTGACCAATCTCTTAATCTCAAAGCGACATTTCGTTTCATTGCGCCATTTTCTCTAGCTGTTGTTGCAAAAGTACCAGAGCTCAACAAGTTACTTGATAAAGAGAATCGGCTTGTGATTCCGCTCCAGATAATAGGAACAGCTACTACTCCCGTTATACTGCCAAACATAGAGGAAATACTGAAGCTGGGTGCAGGGAAAGCTCTTCAGGAGAAAGCTACAGGCTTTATTGGAAAGGCCTTAGGGAAAGGAAGCTCATCAAAGGGTGGAAAAAGTCTTTTTGGATTCTAATGGAGGAGGATAAAAAAAAATGGTTGAATATATAAATGATTCTGAGGGAGCACCTAGTGCTATCGGTCCATACTCACAAGCGACTCGTGTCGGTGATATGATCTTTTTGTCTGGTCAAGTTCCGCTCGACGCAGAAACGGGCAAACTTGTTGAAGGAGGGATAGAGGCTCAAGCAAATCAAGTGATGAAAAACCTCTCTCTTGTTCTGAAGAACGTAGGTGGAGACTTCTCAAATGTTTGCAAGACAACCATTCTTCTACAGGACCTCTCGCATTTTGGCGTTGTAAATGAAATCTATGGGGCATGGATGAAGGACTCGCGTCCAGCTAGAGCGACCTTTGAAGTGGCAGGCCTTCCCTTGGGATCACTGATTGAAATAGAGATGATTGCTAATATCCCGAAACGCCCTTAATGCAGCCTACCCTCGATATGAATCCAGGGTCATCTTACACGGTGGTTGCCTTACAATAGGCTCTTATACACTATCTGAATTGTTTTGAGCTTCGTTCACCGATGTGTCGCTAATGGCGGCACATCGCCAGATCCTGCGTGCGCGTAACAAATTGTATTATACCGCTCCAAAATCAAGACTTACTTGAAAACCTCCCTGCTTGACATGGCACCGCACGGTATGTACGCCCTCTTTTGATAAGGTTGGGGGCAGCATATCGCCAGGAAAGAAAAGCTGGGGTACAGCCATGCCGATAGAATATCCATACTCACTCATCCGTATCTTTACGCGACCACAGACCATATTAGCAATTTCAGCTATCATACTCTTTGAAACCTCATCGAGCTGACCGTACTCTTCCCCAAACATCGCTGATACCACAGCAAGTGCCGCGGCCGTCTCAAAACCTAAAATCAGAGTGCCATCCACCCCAGCGCCCGTCAGACTCATCGCCCCAATGATATCACCATAAAAGCAGTGCTCGGCTTGTTTCGAATGCTCATCCACAGAGACAGGAATTAGTCCGATAGACTCCAAAACATAGCGCACGGACTCCACGACCGCTTCCAACTCTTTTGTATCGTTATTAGACATATAGCAAACTCTGAGGTTCTCTAAATTTCTTCACTCACACAGTAAGGGTAGGGGTCGGGAGAACGGGGCAATTTCTTAATAATTATCGCAATACACTGTGATTTTAGGGGGTTAAACAATATATTTTCCGAGACGATTCATGGGCATTTTGCCTATAGACCCTCAAAAATTACAGTCATGAGAACAACTACCGCTCAGAGCCCAAACGGTTTAGAGTTCTCTTGGCCTGGATGAGCAAGCTTTTTATGAACCGTATTTAACTGGACAAATTACTTATCATGCTGTTAGCACTTTTATCTCCATCAAAGACTCTACGACTCGATACCACGTACTCACATTCCAGTTCATCAACACCCGAGCTTTTGGGAGAATCTCGAAAAGTTCACAGGGTCTTGAAAGAATTAACTCCAAAGAAGCTTGAGGGCCTTATGAGCATTAGTCCCAAGCTCGCCAAACTCAATCATGAACGATTCCAGACATTCTCCGGTTCCTCCAATCCGAAAAATGGAAGCTGCGCTCTGCTCACATATAGCGGGGATGTTTATGAAGGATTTGAGCTGGAAGATTATACGGTGGGAGATTTCAGAAACGCCCAGAAATCTATTCGAATTATCTCTGGCTTATATGGACTATTAAAACCTCTGGATAACATTCAACCATACCGACTCGAAATGAAAACTCGGGTTTCAGTTAACGGCCACAAAGATCTTTATCAGTTTTGGGGAACAAAGATCACCGATGTTCTCAACAAGCATATCAAGGAGGAAAAGATAAAGTGCGTAGTCAATCTCGCCTCACAAGAATATGCTAAGGCTATTTGTTTTGAATCGATTCAAGCACCACTGATCACAATAGATTTTAAAGACAAGAAGAATGGAAAGTTGAAGACTGTCGGGCTCTTCGCAAAAAAGGCTCGCGGGCGCATGGCAAACTACATCATTCGCAACAAGATAAGATCTCCTCAAGAACTCAAGGATTACCGACTCGACAGCTATACTTTCTCAAAGCGCCTCTCAGATGAGAGTAATTATGTATTTATTCGGTAGGGTTTTTTTGTTAAACGAAACAGGGGGGTCGGTTACACGAACCTTCATAGGCAGATGAGCATAAAAAAAATTGTTATTTTGGGTCTCTTCGTTACAGTCACTCTCTTCGTGCGGGAACTCTTGCCAGATGAGATGATGTCCCTTGATTATTTCAAGGCACAACATCAGTCGCTTCTCGAATATACTACGATGAGGCCGTACCTCTCAGCGATTGGATTTCTTATTGCTTACGTTCTCGTTGCGGCCTTGAATCTTCCCATAGCAACTTTCATGTCACTACTCGGTGGTGCCCTGTTCGGTCTTGGACAAGGAACGCTGCTTGTATCCTTTGGTAGCACTGTTGGAGCTACTATCTCTTTCATTCTTTGTCGTTTTTTCTTTCGAGAATCAATCGAGACAAAATTTCCAGAAGCAGTAAAGAAGATTGATAGAGGAATAGAAAGGGAAGGATCGTATTATCTCTTTGCGCTCAGAATGGTTCCTATCTTTCCATTTTTCCTCATTAATACGGTTATGGGCTTAACAAGACTTAGTATCCCTGTCTTCTTTATCGTAAGCCAAATCGGAATGCTACCAGGCACCCTTGCTTACGTATATGCAGGGACTCAGTTGGGAGAGCTTACAAGCAGCCAGAGTATTTTATCTCCTCGCCTACTTGCTGCTTTTGTCTTCATCGGGCTCCTTCCTATTTTTTCTCGATTACTACTCGATTACCTAAGAGCAAGAAAGCTATACAAGAAGTATCAAAGACCGGATAAGTTTGATTACAACGTAATTGCCATAGGAGGAGGCGCCGCTGGCTTAGTGACTTCCTACATTGCCGCTGCCGTCAAGGCAAAAGCGCTACTTATTGAAAAGCATCGAATGGGTGGAGACTGTCTGAATACAGGTTGCGTTCCCAGTAAAGCCCTCATCAAAACAGCAAAGGTGCTTCACAGCATCAGGACCCACGAAAAATATGGGCTTTCGAGTGCTTCATGCAAATTTTCCTTCTCAGATGTCATGGAAAGAGTAGATGATATAATTCGGAAGATAGAGCCGCATGATTCTGTTGAACGATATACCGAGCTTGGAGTTGACTGTGTGAATGGCACTGCTCGGGTCATTGATCCATTTCGGGTTCAAGTAGATGACAAGATTTATACCACGCGAAATATTGTAATAGCTACGGGAGCAAAACCAATCGTACCGAATGTCCCAGGCTTAGCTGAAGTTTCGTACTATACATCTGACACCATCTGGCAAATTCGGGAACAACCAAAGAGACTTCTTGTAATTGGAGGAGGTCCGGTGGGATGTGAGCTTGGGCAAGCATTTCAACGCCTCGGGACTCAGGTAACGATTGTGCAGAGGAACTCAAGGCTTTTGGTAAAAGAGAACACTGAAGTGAGTAAGTATATTGCGGATCAGCTCACCAAGGAAGGCGTTCAGCTCTTACTTTCGCATGAGCTGAGCGGTTTTGATAATATTGAGGGTGAGTTCATGGCAATATGCCGAGGAGCACAAGGAGAGACACATCTTGCATTTGATGCAATCCTGTTCGCTCTTGGGAGAGAGGCGAATACCCGTGGCTTTGGGTTAGAAGAGTTAAGCATAGGTTTGCGAGAAGATGGGACTCTAGAAACAGACGAGTTTTTACGCACAAAATATCAAAATATTTTCGCTTGTGGT
>RFPC01000010.1 GCA_009926305.1 bacterium | reverse complement strand
GGTTGGAATGCATGGCAATTATGCACCCAACTTACTCACCAACGAATGTGACTTACTGATCGCCGTAGGAATGCGTTTTGACGATCGTGTTACTGGCGATTTGGGAACCTATGCCAAGCAAGCTAAAATTATTCACCTAGAAATAGACCCTGCCGAAATTAATAAAAATGTACCTGTAGATTTGGCCATTTTGGGCAATTGCAAAAGCAGCCTTCAACAACTACTGCCCTTGGTTTCTAAAAAAGATTTAAGCCTCTGGTATCAGCGTTTTGAAGCACTCAAAGCCACAGAAATCAGCAAAGTCATAAACAACGATTTGTACCCAACCAAACCTGGATTGACAATGGGAGAGGCCATAAAGGTCATTAACAAACACAGTGGTGGTGATGCTATTATTGTAACCGATGTAGGGCAACATCAGATGGTCGCTTGTCGCTATGCAGAATTCAATCAATCCAAAAGCAATGTTACCTCTGGGGGATTAGGAACTATGGGTTTTGCGCTTCCTGCAGCAATTGGAGCCAAAATGGGAGCACCAAATCGTGAGGTTGTTGCCATCATTGGCGATGGAGGATATCAGATGACGATTCAAGAGTTAGGAACTATTTTTCAACAACATTTGGCCGTCAAAATTGTAGTACTAAACAACGAATTTTTAGGCATGGTCCGTCAGTGGCAGCAACTGTTTTTTGACAAACGCTATGCTTCTACTGAAATGATAAACCCCGATTTTATTAAAATCGCCGAAGCCTACCGTATCCCTGCAAAAAAAGTTCAAAATCGCACAGAGCTCGACACTGCAGTAGGTGAGATGATCAGCTGTCAAGGCCCCTACTTCTTAGAAGTATGCGTAGAAAAAGAAGATAACGTTTTTCCAATGATCCCTTCTGGGGCTTCGGTCTCGGATATACGACTAGAATAATATGGAACCAACAACTTATACCATATCAATTTATACAGAAAACAATGTGGGGTTACTCAATCGGATCTCTGCAATTTTTCTAAAAAGGCATATTAATGTCGAAAGTTTGACCACTTCCCCCTCAGAAATTGAAAATGTTTTTCGTTTTGTAATTGTTGTCAAAATGAAACAAGAAAATATTGCCAGAGTCGTCAAACAAATTGAGAAGCAAATTGATGTAATTCGCGCCTATTATCATACCGATGCCGAAACCATTTTTCAAGAATCTGCATTATACAAAATTAAGTCGCAAGCACTCTTCGAAGAACGCCACATCCAAAACATCATTAAAAAAAGCCAGGCCAATATAGTCACAGTATCCCCCGAGTTTTTTGTGATCGAAAAAACAGGTTTTCGAGAAGAAACCGAAAAACTCTATGAGGATTTACGTCCCTACGGATTATTGCAATTTGTACGTTCTGGGCGCATCTCAGTATCCAAAGCAAAAATGGGTATCTCAGAAATTTTGAATACATTTAAAACCAAAAATAACGAAGAAAAATCATCCTAATGGGAAATTATTTTAACCAACTAGCACTCCGCGAAAAATTAAATCAACTCGGTCAATGCCGTTTTATGGAGAAAGAAGAATTTGCAGACGGTATATCCGCGCTTGAAGGCAAAAAAATCGTCATTGTGGGCTGTGGCGCACAAGGGCTTAACCAAGGTCTCAACATGCGCGATTCTGGGCTGGATGTTTCCTACACTTTACGTCAAGGAGCCATCGACAACAAACGCGCTTCCTATGTCAATGCAACCGAAAATAATTTTGCTGTTGGTACTTATGAAGAAATGATTCCCGATGCGGACTTGGTTATCAACTTAACCCCCGATAAAAATCACTCCGATGTAGTGGCAGCAATCATGCCATTGATGAAAAAAAATGCCACACTTTCCTATTCACATGGTTTCAACATTGTTGAAGAAGGAATGAAAATACGCGAAGACCTTACCGTAATTATGGTAGCGCCAAAATGTCCAGGATCTGAAGTTCGAGAAGAATACAAAAGAGGTTTTGGGGTGCCTACATTGATTGCGGTGCATCCAGAAAACGACCCGCAAGGACACGGACTCGCCCAAGCAAAAGCCTATGCTGTTGCAACAGGAGGCGACCGTGCAGGGGTGTTGGAGTCCTCTTTTGTAGCCGAAGTTAAGTCCGACCTTATGGGAGAACAAACCATTTTGTGTGGCATGCTGCAGACCGGGTCAATTTTGAGTTTTGATAAAATGGTAGAAAAAGGAATCGACCCTGCCTATGCTGCAAAATTGATTCAATACGGTTGGGAAACCATCACAGAAGCACTCAAGCATGGCGGGATTACCAACATGATGGATCGCCTGTCTAATCCTGCTAAAATCAAAGCATTTGAACTTTCTGAAGAACTAAAAACAATTTTGGAACCGCTCTTCCAAAAACACATGGACGATATTATGTCAGGACATTTTTCTAAAACCATGATGGAAGACTGGGCCAATGACGATCACAACCTCCTTAGCTGGCGTGCAGCAACAGGTGAAACCGCTTTTGAAAAAACAGAGATTACCAATGCCGAAATTTCAGAACAAGAATATTTTGACCATGGAGTTTTGATGGTAGCCTTTGTTCGTGCAGGAGTAGAATTGGCATTTGACACCATGGTTGCTGCTGGTATAAAAGAAGAATCTGCCTACTATGAATCGCTTCATGAAACCCCGCTGATTGCAAACACCATCGCGCGTAAAAAATTATACGAAATGAACCGTATTATTTCTGATACCGCAGAGTATGGATGTTATTTGTTCGATCATGCCGCCAAGCCAATGTTAAAAGACTTTATGGCCAAAATTGATACCGATGTTATCGGAAAAGCCTATGCTTCAGACGCTGGCAATGGCGTAGATAATAAACAACTAATTGATATCAACGAAATTATTCGATATCATCCTATAGAATTGATTGGTTATGAATTGCGTGCCTCTATGACCGCAATGAAAAAAATTGTTTAAACCATGGCGCTTCCTACGCTTGAAGGAGTCCGTTTGGCGGTCCAAAATTTAGATGGCGTAGCCTTAGAATCTCCCTTGCAAAAAAACCTCCGTTTGTCCGAAAAATGTCAAGCGCAAGTTTTTTTTAAAAGAGAAGATTTACAGCAGGTTCGGTCTTTTAAAATACGAGGCGCCTACAACACCATCTGTAGGCTTTCTAAAGAAGAACGGCAAAAAGGAATTGTTTGTTCTAGTGCAGGCAATCATGCACAAGGAGTAGCAAATGCATGCAAGAGACTGAGAATCCCTTGCGAAATAGTAATGCCAGCAACCGCACCTGAGTTGAAAATCAAAGCTGTAAACAATAATGTCACCGTTCATCTCTCGGGAAGTTTCACCAAATCGCGGATCAGGTCCTGGCATAGTAACAAAAGTACTTCCGTCTTCCTCAACCTGGGCGGCGGTCTTTGCATCAATTATGATCCGAAGGCACATATTCGTCCCAGGACCTGTGGGAGTTATCTTACTTTCAGTAAGAGCTAGATTCGGAAGAATTACCAGAGTGAAGAATATAATGCGGAAACAACAACTTTTAAACATCCCAACCCCTCAAAAACATCGTCTTTCTTGAACTATCTCTGTTATATGAGATTTCCGAGTACTGGTGACTTAAGCCTCGAACGGAGAGCCTCTACTCGTGGACGTCTCTGAGTGACGGTGTGTTCTAATAGGGGAGCCCACCTAAAAGAATTTCTTATTGGTTTAGCAGATATGCTACTGATTTATGTGTCTTCTGCTGCTTAGAGGAGGCCATTTGCTCGTACTTGGCCCAAATTTTTCGCTGATTTCTTAATAAAAATCGATAGCTGTTCGATATTCTAGAGAGATTTGCCAAAGAGACTTAAGTCTCAAGACCATCAAACGCCTACGACAGATGCTCTTTATCTGCGAGATGAACTATGGGTGATGAGCAAGATCGCCAAAAACAAACGAATAAAATTGCTTCAATCCGAAGCGAAGTTCATCGCGCCATTCAGCAACTTGATGAGTTGCGAGTGCACTATGAACAATACTTTATGGGTCTTCAGAAGCGCCCACCTGATAAGCTATATGCAAGCATGACTCGAACTATTCGAGTGCTGCGGAATGCCCCATTTAAGAACTCTCAACTTAACTACCAGCTTCGAATGCTTGAACAGCGGTTTCAAACGTATAATACATATTGGCAACGAGTGCTTCGAGAGCGTGAAGAAGGAACCTACTTCCGTGATGTTTTTAAGGCAGAGCTAAAAGACAAGATTGCTCAGGATCTTGCCGAAGGAAAAACCAGACGAGGAAAAACAAAAGCAAACGTACGCGCACTATTTGATACCTACCAAGATGCAATGGAGCAACAGGCGGGCAGGCGACTGAATCTCGACTATGAGAAGTTTCAGGAGCGAATTGTGCAACAAGCAAAGGCATTTCGCGAGCAAAATCAGAACAAGCGACTCTCATTCAAGGTGGTTGTGAATGACGGGCAAGTGCGCGTAAAGGCAACAGCGCGAGAAGACTAAACTACGCGAATGCAAGGTCCAACATATCTTCTAGCGGCTCTAAAGTCTCGGGCTGATGGAGAGCCGCGACTTTTTCTATGTTGCTCGCAAGCTGCATGTATGACTCAGCAATATGCGACACCGCTTTGTGCTCAAAGACGGTCTTTTTTTCATAGGTGAGTTTGTGGGCTATTTCAGAGCGAAAAATAGCAGCATGAGACAGATATATCTCAATGCCGTCCTCGACTTGAGAAGCGAGTCCCTTAAGACGAACTCGCTGAGGAATCTTTTCGCCTAGGTGATCTTCAGAGGACTGGCCGAGAAATGTTTGCTCGAGTTTTTGTTTTGCTTGACGAGTGATACTACGAGCCTGACGACTTACCAGAGTTCTCACGAGGAGTGCGGAGGCCGTAGTCGTATCCGATGCTTTATTGAGAAAACTGATGGCCGCTCGGACACTCATCTCACTTGGATCAATCGGTACTACGGCAAGGTCTGAGGCACTCAGAGTTGCTCCATGAACGGCGCTCCATGCCGGAGGAGTATCGATGATAATATTGTCATAGTCATAAGATAGGTTTCTTATCAGACGAGGAAGAACCTCTCCGTGTTCAGCCAAAGTCTGTAGGGAGCCATCGGGAATCAGGTCACGAAGGGCAGTTACTGGTAAGAGATCAAGGCCTGGCCGAACTTCCACTATTTGATCCTTACAGAGCGTCGAGAACCGTTCTAGTAAGCTGTGTGAAGGGTTCGCGGGGCGTATCGCGCTGCTTGATTTGTTCAGATGACCGGCAAGAAGATAGGATGCGTCTCCTTGACCATCAAGATCGATTAGTAAGGTTTCGCAGAATCGCTTGGAGAATGCACATGCAACATTGATTGCAAGTGAAGTTTTTCCAACACCACCCTTTAGGTTTGCGACGGTGATAATGCTCATATTCTCCTTTTTCGTATTTCCTGGCGATCCATGTGTCTAAATACAAACAGAACTCGCACGATGACCGAAGCGCATACTTTTCTACAAGCCCTAAAATGATGTTCATGCATGTTTTTTCTCTTTCTGTTTGCCGCAGACGAGAAGATGGAGAAAAACCCGAGTTCTGCACCTAAAGGAGCCCAGGCGTTGAAAGGCAATCCTTTTCGAGCATGAAGTGGGAATTCCCAAAATTTCTTTGAAGCGATATAGTCCCCGTGGTTCATAGGATTTGAACCAACCTGTGCCAGAGAGGGAGGCGTTCATGAGTAAAATTGCGGTAAAGAGCCCGGTAGTTGAGATTGATGGGGATGAGATGACCCGAATTATTTGGGCGTTGATTAAAGAGAAGCTTATTCTGCCCTATCTTGACATTGATCTGCATTATTATGACCTCTCTATAGAAAATCGAGATGCAACAGAAGATCAGGTTACTATCGATGCAGCAAACGCCATTAAGGAGCATGGTGTCGGGATCAAGTGTGCAACCATTACGCCAGATGAGGCTCGAGTAGAAGAATTTGGACTGAAAAAGATGTGGAAATCTCCGAATGGAACTATCCGAAATATCATCGGTGGAACCGTATTTAGAGAAGCAATCGTCTGTAAAAATGTTCCAAGGCTTGTGCCGAGTTGGGCTGAGCCAATTATCATAGCCAGACATGCATTCGGAGATCAGTATAGGGCAACCGACTTCTTGGTTCCTGGCGCTGGAAAGCTGACGATGAAGTTTGAGCCTGCCGACGGCGGGGAGCCAACTGAGTACAATGTATTTGATTTTCCAGCAGCGGGTGTAGCACTTGGCATGTATAATTTGGACGACTCAATTGTGAGCTTTGCAAAGAGCTGCTTTGAGTACGCAAAAGCAAGGGGAGTTCCCGTTTATTTGTCTACAAAAAATACCATTCTCAAGGCTTATGATGGGCGCTTCAAGGATATTTTTCATGATATTTACGAAACGCACTATCGCGCTGAATTTGAAGAGCACGGACTCTGGTATGAGCATCGTCTTATTGATGATATGGTTGCGTTTGCTATCAAGGGCTCTGGTGGATATTTATGGGCGTGCAAAAACTATGATGGTGATGTGCAGTCAGATATCGTTGCTCAAGGTTTTGGCTCGCTTGGATTAATGACCTCAGTGCTCATGACAGAAGATGGGAAAACGGTAGAGTCCGAAGCGGCTCACGGAACCGTGACTCGCCACTATAGGCAGCATCAACAAGGAAAAGAGACGAGTACGAACTCAATAGCGTCAATTTATGCCTGGACTCGTGGACTGAAGTATCGAGGGAAGTTTGATAATACTCCCGAGGTTATTCAGTTTGCAGAGAATCTGGAGACTGCCTGTGTCGAAGCGGTAGAAGGGGGGAAAATGACCAAGGACCTTGCGATCTGTATCCACGGAAGTGAGGCCTCTCGGGAGAGTTACCTTACAACAGAAGAGTTTCTTGATGAAGTAGCGCAGCGAGCTCATGAAAAGAGAAAGTAGTCTGCATGGAGATTCGATTTGAGGAGTGGCGCCACATATACGGATGGAGTACCGTTTCGTTCTACAGGAATCGCTCTAACGCTTTTTATCGCGCTTATCTTTGCTCTTCGGGCCCAAGCGATCGGAGCTATTGACTCCTCTTGGCTTGGTGGGGCAAGTGGAGATGCAGGCCTCTATATTTACTTGTTTCGTCATCACCTGAGATATCTTTTTGAAGAGCCCTTTTTCGGTTTGCAATCTTTCTATCCCTACTCACACCCCTTAGCGTGGAGCGACAACTTCATACTGCCAGCGCTGATAGCAAAGCCGTTTTATGAGCTCGGAGTCTCTGAGAATCTTCTGTATAACCTCATACTTTTATTTGCTCACCTTGCACTTGGATATACGCTGTTTCGGCTCGTGCTTCTCGTTACAAAGGAGTTTCTGGCAGCACTTGCTGCGGGAATGATAGGAGTATCTCTTGGCTATCTGTCGCACTCATTAGGCCATCCGCAACTACAATTTTTATTTTTCATTCCGCTAGGTACTGAACTTTTATTGAGGAGTCTAAGAAATCCAGCTCCTATGGGTATGTATTTTGGGCTTCTTCTTCTTAGCTGCTTTCTCACAACAGTATATTTTGCAATCTTCTTGGCATTGCTCCCAATTCTTTTCTTTCTCATGATGTTTTTTCTGATGCCAACCAGTGGTGTTATCCGTATTGGTGCTCGTTTTGTGGCGGGACTTATTCCAAGCGGCCTTCTTCTTATTCCCTTTCTCCTCCCATATATCGAAACAAGAGAGCTGTTTGGTGCTCGACTCATGAAAGAGATGTTTGTCTTTCGGGCAAGTGGACTCTCTTATGCTAGCGCAGCACCACTTTCGTGGCTGTATGGAGAAACCCGTTTTTGGAGCCATGCCGAGGCTCATTTCTTTCCTGGTATTCTTGTATATGGATTGTCTTTCTTTGCAGCAGTCTACTTCGCTATTCAGAGAAAAGCGTTGTTCCATATGCTCCTTGTTCTGTTCTTTGGGATAAGCGTTTTTGTGCTTGATGCACATGGGGAGCGAATCCTCTCTCGATGGGTAATGTACCTTTTTGGATTGGTAGGACTTGTGTCTTTGCTTCAACAGAGACGGAATTTCTCGACAGAAGACTCCTCACCTCCTTTGATTAATGTGGGCATTTGCTTTCTTCTCTTGTGTACATTTGTTTACGGATTCTTATCCCTCGGGCCTGTCGATGAAACAGGCGCATATCGATATGGGCTCTTCGAGATAGCGTATCATTACATACCCGGAATGAATGCGTTGCGAGCGATTTCAAGGGCAGGTGTGGTTGTAGTCGTTGGGCTGGTTGCCCTATCGGGGTGTGGGGTAGCATTTTTTCTCCAAATGCGAACGGTGAGGGCACATTCGATCCTATGTGCAGCGTTTATCATTTTGATTGGTATTACAGAGAACCTCGTAGTGAATTATGCCGTGGTAGAAAGAGAGTCCATGCCCAATGTTCTAAGCACCCTAGCTGAGATCAGGGAAAAAGGTGGTGATGGAGATGTGGCAGTTTTTTTGCCTATTGCTGAAGTACAAGAAGGGAAGGCAACGACTGAGAGCCGAAACCAATTTGCTATTTATAATGTAAACGCAATGAACTGGGCGCTTGATGCAGGTATCAGAACTGTTAATGGATATAGTGGACAGCAAACAAGGATTATGAAAGAGCTCCCAGGAAGAACTCAGGGCTTCCCCGATATCGAGAGCCTTCATGCACTCGCTAAGATATCAAATCTGAGATATGTAATTCTTCGCTCTCAAGCAGAAGAGCTGTTGTCTCTGCTGGCTCGTGTTAAGTCTCTTGGGCCAGACAGCGGGCTCGAGTTACTTGCTTTCCATAGAGAGGCGGATGATACGGGCTTTGCTCTTTTTCACTTCTTGGGAAGGACGAAGCTCCAAAGAGGAGAGAGCATTCGGGTTCCATCTTTTGTGGGTAAGGGTGTGTCTCTCTTCGAAGTGAAAGTAAAACTGACCAAAAATTCTGAGAATCAGCGAGATTCGGAAAAAATTATATTACAAGAAGTTGATCATAATTTTGGACAAGAGGGCAAATTTGTTTTTTCCGTTCCGCGTGATGGAAAATGGCATACTCTTAAAATGTTCTTACCAGGTGCGAGAGTGAAAGGGCTGCCGTATCGAGTGCAAGTCGCCACTGAATCTGAAAGCTCGGTTTTTATTGAGCAAGCACATTGGAATAAAAGCTAATAAGAGTCGTATGATTGAACGGAGAAGAGTCGGTACGAGTGATATTTTCGTCAGCCGTATCGGATTAGGAGGATGGCAAGCGAGTGGATGGGAAACGTCTCATGCAGCATCCTATGAGCAGGTTGTGCATGAGGCGATAGACCGAGGGGTTAACTTATTTGATACTGCTCCATCATATGGAAAGGGAGAGGCGGAGCGTCTACTCGGGAAGGCAATTGGAGCAAAGAGAGAGAGCGTGATAATCGCTACGAAGTTTGGCCCAAAGGATTCGACTCCCAAACGTCTGAGAGATTCCTTAGAGCAATCGCTTAAAAATCTTAACACGGATTATATCGATATCTATCAACAACACTGGCCACCGCGCACTCCCGCAGTGGATGAAACCCTTGGAGAGCTGCTCAAATTGCGTGACGAGGGGAAAATCCGTGAGATAGGAGTTTCCAATTGGGGGCCGAGAGAATTTTCGGAAGTCTCGAATGCTTCCCCTATAATGGCTGTTCAGGGTGCATATAGCCTATTATGGAGGCGAGCCGAGAAGGAGATCTTTCCTTGGTGTAAGACGGAGCAGGTAGCTTTTTTTGCCTATTCACCTCTGTGTCAGGGGGTCTTGACGGGAAAGTTTAAGAGCAATGAAAATTTGCCGAGAGACTCACGCCGGCAGAATATTTTTCTTCAGGATAAGCTCTACCCTGAGGTGAAGAGTTTTCTTTCAGCGCTCTCTGATGCAGCGCGGGGCACTGATGGTTTTAGTATGGCACAAGTTGCACTTGGCTGGATTCTGGCACAACCGCCTGTGACTTCAGTGCTCGTAGGCTGCTCGCGTTTATCTCAGCTCTTAGAGGCATGCACGATTGGTGGCGATTCGATCTCTCAACAGACGGAACTCTATCTTTCCGAACAGAGTGAGCACTTTATTCCGTTAACACAATTGTATCCAAGCCTTTGGAACTGGCATCCTCGAGGGGCAGTTTGATACTGGTTAGCTGCTGGGGTTATTTCCCAGTGGTGTGGTCACCATTTACAGTACCTGTGGAGGTGACTCCACCAGCAGCAGCAGGATTAAAATCCCCTCCCATTGAAGTGCCTCCATCGAAGGCGTTTTTTAGAGATAAACCCAGAGATTGCGTTGAGGCGATTGAGAAGGAGGCCAAGACAGCGATAAGTAGGCTATACTCTACGAGAGAAGCTCCAGCAGAGCGATGAAATTTGTAATATGAAGACTTTTTTCTCATGTAACCCCCGAATAAAAATCCGAATAGGCACTACCATTCCTTCCTAAGCTCATATCGGGAGTTCCAGCGATGATGCTTCTAAAAAGAGTGATAAAAGCAGAAAAAAGTGAAAAAGGATTTCCTAACTCCCTGAATCTACGATTAATGTTCCGAAGATACGAGAAAATCAGCCAGAGGACCTCTAGTGGCATTCCGTTTCTGCCGTTATCTTAAAAATGCCATAAAAATGCATCATTGGAGGCTGGTTTGGGGAAAAAAACGGAGGCTAGTTCAGAAAGCGACCTGTACTCAAAGATGCTTGAGGGAATTGCCCGTTTTTTCTTAAGAAGACAGGTGCCCTTTCAGCATTTTGTGGATCTTGCGCGAGCAGCCTATGTGCGAGTGGCAAGAGAAGAGTTAGCTCGCACGACCTCTAAGATAAACACGAGTCGAATCAGTATTCTTACCGGGATCTCGCGGGTGGATGTAAAAAATATTACCTCAGGAGATGTCGATCCGGAGCGTCGTTCAGCAAATCTTGTCTCTCGAGTGCTCAATCGTTGGGAACAAGACAAGCAGTATCGTGATGGGAGTGGCAGAGTTCGACCGTTAACATATGATTCCGATAATAGTGAGTTTTACCAGCTCGTCGCATCAATCAGCCAACACCTCAACCCAGGAACCGTGCTCTTTGAACTGAAGCGGCTTGAATTAGTCGAGGAGCGAGGAGGCAAGCTTAAGCTGCTACGCGCAATTTCGAAGGACGATGATTCGGATCGATGGAGGCTTCAACTTGCCGGCATGGATATGGATACATTGCTTCATGCCGTGCATGACAATATCGAGTTCGGAAACGAGCCAAGAAATCCTCATTATCGAACGGAGTACGATAATCTGGTGAAGAGTCAGTTGCCAGAGATTAAGCAGTGGCTAAAAAAAGAAGTTGATAAGTTTCATGAGCGAGTCAGGGGATATCTCAGCGCACGAGATCTTGATGTGAATCCTGAACAAGAGGGAGAGGGGGGAGGGCGAGTCGTTGTTTCTGCCCTTGGCTATATAGAACGCTCAAGGAAAGAGAATGGAGGAGAGGCAAGTGGGAAGCAAGCAAAGGGAACTCCTAAGGTCAAAACGCGGCAATCTGTTGGGGAAAAAAAGAAGTAGAAGGCTTATCGACTAAGTACTTCTCGCGCAACCTCTGAAGCAACTTTTCCATCGTATTGCCCACTGTATTTTTGTTGCAGGTGCTTCATTATTGTTCCCATATTCGCTTCTGGCGTTTGCTTTGAGAAATCAGAGATTATTTTTTCTATCTGGTCTCTTGCGAGTTGCGATGGAAGGAAGAGGTCGATGACCGAGATTTGTGCCTCTGTTTCGGCAACCGACTCTGAACGACCTGCCTTTTCAGCAAATTCCCGTGTCTCTTGGAGTTTCTTTCTTTCGGCTTTTAATACCGCTAAAGCTTGTTCTTCGGAAAGCTCCTCGGTTTTCTTGCTCATTTCTTCATACTGAAGCGCACTCAAGAGGGCACGAACTGTTTCAAGCTTCATCTTCTCTTTGACTTTCATCGCATTTTTCATTTCTTGCTTCAGAGTTGCCTTGATTGTCATACCGTTATCCCTCTTGCTTGCACCTACATTCTTTAGGCTGCATTCTTTGACTTATATTGCTGTACAAACCTCTCGAGCTTTGACGCTGTTTCAGCGCTGATCAGGTGCTCAGTCTTACAAGCATCAATCTCAGCTTGATCATTATTCACATCAAGTACATCGACCAGAAATCTGAAGAAAATTTCTTTTCGAGTTAGGACAGCTTGAGCAAGTTGGAGTCCTTCGTCAGTCAGCTCCAAGAATCTGTTTTCATCTTCGATGATGAATCCCTTTGACTTAAGATTCTTCAAATTCGTTGATGCGCTACCAGTAGTAATATTGAGCAGCCGAGCTACATCCGTCACTCGAGCATATCCACGTGACTCTCGGAGTTCCTTGACCGCGGTTAGGTGGTGTGCGGCGCTGTGGGTTATTTTATTTTCCTCAAACTGTTTCCAAACATCTTCCATCGCTCGGCTTCCTCCATCAGAAGGACTTCTTTCTTGTAAGCTCTAACTGCCTTTTCCTACTAAAAGTACGGTTCGCTAACAAAGTCCTTTTACAGATAATAAGAAGTTTGGCATGTCGAGTAAATGGATTATGCTCTAAACACCCTCTTTTATGATAGGCCGCTCACGTATTCAGGGAATATTTAGAGTCAGGACGCTGTACCCGAAAGGAGAAGTTTATTAAGCTCCTAGAGGACTTACGTTTAACCGAGCAAATCTGGATGAGAAACGGATGATACAAGAAGGAGAGGTGAGGAATCATTTGTCGGGGTTGCACCGGAGAGAGGGCTCTTCTTCTTCTCTCGCAGCATTCATACAGAATAGAGGCGTATTCAGCGGGCCACAAACTGCAATAAGTCAATTTTTATCAATATCTTACAAAATTTTTGTTCGAGGAATCCTTTGGGGAAGACGGGGGTCTGGGCCCCTCTTCTCTATGTTCTTGGCAGTTACGCTTCTCGTTCTCCCCGGAGCCTATGCCCTTGAGGATCCAGGGAAGGAGCTTAAGGAGGTAGGACTTTCGACTGTCAACGGCACTGAATTAGACCTCACCCTGGAGTTTGTAGATGAGGATGGTATCAGGGCTCCGCTTCGGGAGTTTCTCAGCTCGGAAAAGCCAAACATCCTCATTCCAGCATACTATGACTGCCCGCGGCTATGCGGACTACTGCTTACCGGGGTTACCGAGCTACTCAACACGCTAACGCTTACACTTGGTGAGGATTATCGGGTGGTTACGGTGAGTTTCAATCCTCAAGATGGTCCAGAGTCCGCTAAGCGAATAGCCTCTGAGTTTCGAGGGAAGCTCGTCTTTGATGCGACAAAGGCGAATGAGGGTGAATGGAGGTTTCTGTCTGGAGATGAAGAAAACATTGTTCCTCTCATGAAGTCTTTAGGCTTTCATTACAAGGAGGATGAGGGTGAGTTTGCGCACGTAGCCGCAATCTTTCTTTTATCACCCCAGGGAATGATTTCTCAGCATTTGGCTGGTATAAACTTTCCATACCGAGATGTGAGGTTGGCCCTAGTAGAAGCGAGTCAGGGAAAGATTGGCACTCTCCTCGATCGAGCGCTCCTTTTTTGTTATCGGTTTGATGATTTACAAGGGAAGTATACCTGGGCGGCATTTGGATTCGTAAGAACGGGGGCTGGCATGACGCTGTTGGCCTTAGTACTATTTTTCGGGTTTTTGCGAAAACGAGAGAGCCCTCCAAGCAAGTAGTCTGGGGAGTGAAGAACGACTTGAGATGCCGGCTTAGCGCGGCGCTTCAAGGGAGAAGAATAAGATTTTAGGAAGAATTGAATTAGGGAACAAATACAGGAATCACTATGTTTCGATATTTGCCTGAGCAAGGGTCAAAGATAGCACCAAGAGTTGATTGGCTGCATCACTGGATTACAGATCTTTCTGTGCTTTTTACCGTCGCTGTCTGTGGAGCAATGCTCTATTTCGCGGTTCGTTATCGAAAGCGAGACGGGAAAGACCATGAGACACCTCGAATTGAAGGGAATAACTTTCTCGAGGTGATATGGACAGTTGTTCCAACCTTGATCTGTATTTGGGTGGCTTACTACGGAATTGTGATCTTCCAAGATATGCGGGAAGGCGAGGGCGAAGCTCTTGTTGTGAACGCAACCGCGAGTCAGTGGAAGTGGGAATTCCAGTACGAGAACGGAAAGTCGACGGTTGGCGAATTGGTCGTGCCTGTGAATCGACCCGTTAAGGTTGTAATCACGGCAAAAGATGTGCTGCACAGTTTTTTCGTCCCGGCAATGCGGGTGAAAAAAGATGCAATTCCCGGGCGCTATACGTCGGTAGTCTTCACTCCGGTAAAAACGGGCAGTTATAACACATTTTGTACCGAGTATTGTGGAACGAGTCATTCTGGCATGTTGGCTGAGCTACGGGTTGTGTCTGAGGCTGAATATGGTCGATGGGTGAACGACCGTTCAGCGGATCTCGCCAAGCTGACCATGGATCCCGCAACTTTGGGGAGTAAGCTATATGAAGAGAAGGGATGTAACGCTTGCCATAGTTTAAATGGCTCTCGACTCGTCGGGCCGAGTTTTCTTAAGTTGTATGAATCAGAGGAGAGAAAGTTTGCTGATGATAGCGCTATGTCCTTTGGAGGAGAGTTTTCGATCGAGGATTATATTCGAGAATCTATTCTTTATCCCAATAAGAAAGTAGTAGCAGGCTATCCCGCTGGGTTGATGCCGGCGTTTGAAGGACAGTTATCGGATGGCGAGATTAAGGCCCTGATTGCATTCATCCGGAAGCAAGATGGGAGTGCTGCACAAAGCGAAGAGGCAACGGGAGATTCAGGAGAGGACTTGCAGGCAAAGTTGGCAAAGATGTCTCCTGTTGAGCGCGGCGAATATCACTATCAGACGAAAGCGTGTATAGGCTGTCACAGTCTGGATGGTTCTAATCTTGTTGGACCGACCTTTAAGGGGCTGTATGGAAAAAATCGGGAGTTCGTCGATGGAACCTCAGGAGCAGCGGATGCGGAGTACATAAAGAGCTCTATATTGAATCCGAATGGAAATATTGTCGCGGGCTATCAACCGAATCTGATGCCACAAAATTATCGAGATCAACTCTCGGATGAGGATCTTGAGGCAATAGTCGAGTTTATTCGCTCAAAGCAGAACTAGTTGAGAGATTGTAAGGAGTAACTACGAATGACTGTTCATAGTGATGTAGCGCACAACAACAAAAACTACTTGAACCATGAGACTACCCTATGGTCGTGGTTGAGCACGGTCGATCACAAGCGAATAGGGCTCATGTACCTCTTTACGATTACGGGGTTCTTTATTGTAGGAGGTCTTGCCGCACTAACGATGCGGATGGAGCTTGCGAGCTCTGGCGCCGACTTCTTAAGCCCTGAACAGTACAATGTGCTCTTTACCCTGCACGGGGCAATCATGATTTTCCTTTTTATCGTTCCAGGAATTCCTGCCACCATGGGGAACTTTCTATTGCCTCTTATGATTGGAGCGAAGGACGTTGCATTTCCGCGGCTCAATCTCCTTAGCTTCTACATCTATGTGGTTGGTGCATTCATGGCGCTCTATGCGCTCTTGAACCCGATTGATACAGGATGGACTTTTTATGCCCCTTACAGCATGCAGACTCAGTCAGCTGTAATACTCATGACCGGGGCGGCTTTTGTCCTCGGGTTCTCTTCGATTCTCACTGGGTTAAATTTTGTTGTAACGGTTCACCGGTTGCGATGCCCTGGGATGACATGGGACCGTTTGCCCGTTTTTGTTTGGGGACTGTACGCAACTGCCGTGATTCAAACATTAGCTACGCCAGTTATTGGGATGACTCTACTTCTTCTCATAGTGGAGCGGTGGCTCGGAGTGGGAATTTTTAATCCTGCAATGGGGGGAGATCCTGTATTGTTTGAGCACCTCTTCTGGTTCTACTCCCATCCGGTTGTTTACATTATGGTGCTACCTGCTTTTGGTGTGGTTGGAGAAATTATCCCTGTTTTTTCGAGAAAGCCGCTATTTGGTTACAAAATGGTCTGCTATGCATCTGTTGCAATTGCGCTTGTTGGCTTCCTCGTTTGGGCGCACCACATGCTCGTTGCTGGGATTTCTGACACTTCCGCTATTTACTTCTCAGTAATTACCTTCGGTGTGGCAATACCTACGGCGATTAAGGTCTTTAACTGGGTGAGCACGATGTATAAGGGATCCATCTCTTTTGATACCCCGATGTTATATGCGATGGGGTTTGTCTTCTTGTTCATGATAGCAGGGACAACAGGAATCTACCTCGCCACTCTCGCCGTTGATGTGTTCTATCACGATACTTATTTTGTTGTCGCGCACTTTCACTATACGATACAGGGTGGAGCTGTAATTGGACTCATTGCAGCGCTTCACTTCTGGTTCCCGAAAATGACAGGGAAGATGTATAATGAGCCACTAGCGAAGATCGCTTTTGTTCTCGTGTTCGTTGGTTTTAACCTCACCTTTCTTCCTCAATTTGTTCTTGGGATGGAAGGGATGCCACGCAGATACTTCGATTACCTTCCCGAATTTGAAGGTCTTCACCGACTCTCTTCCTATGGTGCTGTTGTAAATGGGTTTGGATATACATTCGCTCTTTTAAACCTGTTAGGTGCTTGGATATTTAGTAAGAAGCAAGCCCCTGCTAATCCATACAATTCGCTCTCGCTTGAGTGGAACACTCAGTCGCCACCGATTCATGAAAACTTTGAAGAGACGCCTTCCGTCACAGATTATCCTTACGCTTACGGAACGCCAGTAGAGGGTGGGGGGCATTAAGATAAGAGTTGAGCGAATGCTCTGACGAAAATTTCAGAATGAAGGGATAGGAGACCATGACATCAGTAGCACAAACAATTCCAGGGGAACCGCCACATCCCCATCACTGGACGCCAACAAATGCGTATCACGGGGCAAAGCTCGGAATGTGGCTGTTCCTTGCAACCGAGATATTGCTTTTTAGTGTTTTATTTACCGCGTTTGCCCTGTATCGATGGGCCTATTTGGGCGAGTTTCATGATGCGAGTCTGAATCTTGATTGGAAGCTTGGCGCGCTCAATACGGCGGTACTGATCCTCAGCAGCTTCACGGCCGCACTTGCTGTAGACGCTGCTCAGCGAGGGAATAACAAGCGTGTAAAGCATCTCTTACTCTTCACCGTTATGTGTGGAGGGATTTTTCTTGTTGTGAAGTATTTTGAATATAGCCACAAGTATCACATTGGGCTTTTTCCTGGAGTTGAGTGTCCAGTAGTCGAAGCTGGAGCTTTACATGGCAGTGAAGGTCACGGCGGCGGAGCAGATGTTGCGGAAGGGGGACATCACCTTGAATACTGTTGGCCAAAAGATACTTCTGGACTCTCGGAGGGACAGCGGGAGATGTTGGTGAGCTCGAAATATAAAATGTATTTTGGACTCTACTACTGCATGACAGGTCTTCATGCGCTTCACGTTATTATTGGTATGCTACTCCTGTCATGGGTATGCTTCCATGCCAGCAGAAATCGATTCTCTGAAAAATACTATACCCCGGTCGAGCTGGGAGCCTTGTACTGGCACCTCGTTGACCTCATCTGGATTTATCTGTTTCCGCTTCTATATCTCGTTGACTAAGAAGCCCGTTGATAAGAGGAGTTTAGAGTTATGAGTAGTCATTCCCACGAAGATCACCACGGCGAGCTCGGACACATTGTCCCGTTTGCTATTTACCGCAATGTTTTAATTGGACTTCTTGTTCTAACGGTAATAACCGTCTGGGTTGCTAAAGCTCCGAGTATGGACTTTGGGAACCTGAACATAGCAATAGCGATGGTGATAGCATCCGTAAAAGCTTCAATCGTTGCGCTTTATTTTATGCACCTGAAGTTTGAAGACAAGACAACTTGGCTCTATGCCTTTTTCCCCATCATGCTTCTTGTCCTGATGATGGGGCTAATTTTCCTCGACAATCCATTTCGTCGAGCGGATCAACCAGTAGAAGTGAACGATCCGTTGGCCGAGCAGCTCCAGCAAATTTAGGAGAGTCATGACTGGAGGCCCGTCGTCGCATAACATGCCGATACAGTGCGACGTGTTGTTAGTTGGTGCGGGGCCTATCGGAATTGAATGTGCAATTGCGCTTAAGGAAGCTGCTGTAGACTTTTATCATGTAGAAAGGGGCAGTCTAGCTGCAACTATCGAATGGTATGCACCAGGGACGACATTCTTTTCTTCCTCGGATCGGATCGCTCTGGCCGGCGTTCCCCTGTATACGGCAAATCAGGCAAAAGCAACTCGCGAGGAGTACCTACTCTACTTGCGATCACTCGTGACGCAGTTTCAACTGAGGATCAATCTTCAGACGGAAGTTCTTAGGGTTGAAAGAAGTGGTAGCTTCTTTGAGGCACTAGTCCGATCGGCAGGAGTAGAGCGCATAGTTAAGGCAAAGAAAATAATCTTAGCAATTGGAGACATGCACCATCCTCGACTCCTGAATGTTCCAGGGGAGGTACTGCCGCATGTGAGTCACTATCTGGAGGAGCCGCATTCGTACTTCCACCAAGAGGTTGTGATCGTTGGAGGGAAGAATAGCGCCATTGAAGCAGCCATTCGCCTTGAGCGAGTTGGTGCGCATGTGACTCTCGTATATCGAGGAAAAGAGTTTGATCAAAAGCGAATTAAGTATTGGCTCTATCCCGAGCTGTTATATTTGATTCGACAGAAGAAGATTACAGTCTATCTCGAGACTCATCTCCAAGAGATTTACCCAGAAGACGTTGTGCTTCATTCGTCTGTAGCCCGAGAAGGACAAGGTGAGGTCTTTCGCCAGAGGGCGGAGCGAGTGCTTTTATTAACGGGATATGAGCAGGAGAAAGGTCTGTTTGAATCCTTAGGGTTGACCGTGGAAGGAGAAGAGAAAAGACCAGTGCTCAATCAGAAAACCATGGAGTCATCTATTGCCGATGTGTTTGTAATTGGAACCGCTATTGCTGGGACACAGACCGGAGGTGTTAAGGAGTTTATCGAGACAAGTCATGTTCATGTTGAGCGAGTAGTACAAGCAATCAGTGGTCAAAAGCCGCTGTATTCTGGGCGGGATATCGATCCAGAGTTTCTGGAGAATTAATGCGCGAACCACCGGTGCTTACCCTTTCTCATGAGCATTTGCGAGATTCTGAAAGCTCGGAGTGGATTGACGTTAATGGACTTGGTGGATATGCAAGTAGCACCGTATCGGGAGAAAACACGAGACGGTACCACGGACTCTTCGTCGCTTCGAGCACGGATTCGCTTGCACGCCATGTGCTCTTGAGTCGGCTAGATGAGACGTTTGTTTTCGAAGATGGCGAACGAATTGAGCTCGGAGTTCGAAGGTATCGAGATGTGATACTGCCTGATGGAAGTCGATATCTAGAGAGCTTTTCGCAAGGGCTCTGTCCTCAAATTGAGTGGAGTCTAAGCAATAAATCCTCAGCTCGCATAGGACGAGTAGAAAAATCACTCATGATGTTAGAGGGTGAAAATACTCTTTTAATTCGATATCGCCTAAAAGGTCTCGTGTTTCCGGGAGAGCTTCTTCTTGAGCCATTTGTAGCAAATCGCTTTTTTCATGAGACAATCAACAGCTCGGCAGTATCTCGTCCTACGTATCGCAGGGAAGGTGAGTCCGTGTTTATCTCCGATGATACGGGCGTGCACACATTTGCGTTATCAGTACCAGGTGCAGCTTTTCGATCAGAGCCTGACTGGTTTTACCGCCTATACTATGAGCAAGAAGATAAACGTGGACATGAGGCTGAGGAGGATCTCTTTCGTCCTGGTGTCTTTGCGCTTCCAGTTCGGGAGAATGAGACGATCTTTCTTGCCGTATCAGCAGAACCTGGATGCCGTGAGATCGGTAGAGATGAAATTATGCAGCTTTGGGCAGATGAGGAGGCAAGGCGAAGAGATCGCTCTACGGCTCTTGCCGTGCGGAGCAGTTCTTCCTTAGAGTTTTATTTGTCTAAAGCGGCACAAAGCTTTCTCATCAGACGCCGTGAGTCCCATGAGCATCCTGAAAGTCAATATTCGCTTATAGCGGGATATCACTGGTTTGGAGACTGGGGAAGAGACGCGCTTATCTCCCTTCCCGGTGTTCTTCTTGCCACGGAATCTTTCGAAGTTATAAAAGAGATCCTTCATACCTTTTCAGTCTACGTAAAAGAGGGGCTAGTGCCGAATCGGTTCTCCGACAGTGATGGCGAAGCTGAGTATAACTCCGTTGATGCTTCCCTGTGGTTTGTCGTGAATGGCTTTTATCTCTTGGAGCAGGTCTTTGAGAAAGAACAAGCATTCATTACCGAAGTCTTTCTACCGACTGCAAGAAAGATTATAGAGGCGTTCAGTAGAGGAACACATTTCCATATACATGCGTGTGTAGATGGTCTTATTGCAGCTGGAGCTGGAGAGGAGCAAGTCACCTGGATGGATGCTCGTGTAGATGGCCGTGCCATTACTCCTCGTCATGGGAAGCCAGTTGAGATTAATGCTTTATGGATCAATGCATTGTGGTGTTTCTCTGAAGTGCTGAGAAAGCTAGGTCAAGGAGAGGAAGCGGATGCACTAAGAGAGAGGGCGTTTCATCTTGTAAGTGTTTATCAATCGGTATTCTGGAATGAAGATGAAGGCGGACTCTTTGACGTTGTCTCTGAGGAGGGCGAGCAGGATTTAGCAATTCGGCCAAATCAAATCTTCTCCATTGCACTACCGCTTCCTCTTTTGCCTGATGATAAAGCGAAGAGTGTACTTCGACTCGTTGAACGAGAGCTTGTTACGCCAGTTGGATTAAGGACTCTTTCAAGAAGTGGGCTGGACTACTGCGGGCGGTATGAAGGAGACGTGCCGAGCCGCGATCATGCGTATCACCAGGGCACTGTCTGGCCATGGCTCCTAGGAGCATACGCACGTGCCGTTGTGCGATACGGAACGGATGACATGATTCAAAGAGCGATTGCCGTAGTCTTTGGATTTGAAGAGCAGGTAAAAAAATATGGTATCGGAACGATTGGTGAGATTTTTGATGGAGACTCTCCGCATCGTCCTAGAGGATGCATATCGCAACTTTGGTCTGTATCAGAGCTGCTTAGTGCGCTAACGATACTAAAAAAGAGTCAGAGAAATTAAGACGAACAAAAAGGGCGAGCAGCCAGGATGCCGCCCGCCCTTTTTATGGGTGCTTTTTACCTTTTAGTGGCAGGCACATGCCGCTGAGGAATCAATCCCTCTTAAGCGATCCATTCCGTCAAGAAAGCCCCAGAGAGCCTTTGTCGCTTTTTCTGCTGCGCGAAGTGCTTTTTCTCTGTCCTCTTCCGAGAGTTGATCAACAAGCGCTCGAGTCGCCTCGCTATGAAGAATATCAACCTCTCCATGGAGTCGGAAATACTCAATGGTCTCAGTGTCTTTTACTCCATAGAACTCATTCAACCCTTTAATCTTCGTTTCACAAATTTCAGGTATCTGTTGTTCATAGACATAAAGAGCTACCAATCCTTCGATATATGAAGAGCGGGCAAGATCGAAAAAAGTCTCGATAAGATTTCGAGTCTCTGGATTGAGTTCTTCTGCAAGGGTTTCATCAATATCTGCTCCCATTCCTTGAGCGAAGTCCATCCATAGCTTTGGATGATTATTCTCTCCGTACTCTTCATCGTGTAAGTTCTCCATGAGCACTTGTCGTGATGGGAGTTCTTCGCAGAGTGAGTGAGTTGCGCTGATATATCGAGGAAAGGCGTTCACGTGATGAAAGTACTGCTTCGCATAAACTTTGAGAATATCGCGATCGAGTTCTCCAGCTTCCCAAGCCTGATAAAAGGGATGGGAGAGGAGCCTATTCTGCTTGGTTGCCTCTAGGATTTCTTGGCTTAGTGACAGTGACATGTGTGCATTCCTCCAAATCTCGAATTTCAGAAGTCTGTTCTCGTGAGCCCTATGATCAAAAGACCAGCGACAAGACTAACTATCTGAAATAGTGTTGTTTTTTCTAGCAGGTCCCAGTATGACTATCCCGCACAAGAACGGCAAGGGTTATTACGGAGAAGGGCCCCAGAGCATAAAAAATGGGTAATCCCAACAAATGTAGAGGATTTTGCTAGAATTGAGAGCATACCTATTAAGGGGAGCGTCTAAACTGGCGTTTTTAGGAGGGGAGTCCCTACGTTAAAAAGCCTCCGCTGGAGCAACACAAAAGATGGCATCAAATCTAAAGACCTGTTCGATATTTCTTGCTCGAGAGGTGATCTCTGACGGCGAGGGGCATTGGATGGCAGTAGGGAAGGTTCGAAAGTCTTCGCAGATGAACGAAACCCTTGCGATGCTCTGGGAGCAGCTACTCGGAGGATTTGCTTTAGAGGTCTACTCCCATAATCAGCATATTGAGCTCTGCTTCACGGCCTCAGAGGAGCAGATCTCAGCCATTAGTTCTGCTCTCTATACCATGATTCCAACAGCATCTATTGTTGAACGCGATGATTTTCTTAACGGAGTTATGGAGCATGATATTGTGGTTACAGAGGAATACGGCATCGTTGAGCCGCGATATCCGATACTCCCTTTTATTACCTACGACGACAATCAGCATGATGCAGCTGGACCATATCTGAATATATTATCAGTGCTTCCCCCGGGCTACAAAGTCATTGTTCAATTTGTCGCGCGTTCATTACCTGAGACCTCTATGCAGGCTATGAGATATAAGTGGCAAGCATGGTCGTGGCTCTCAAGCTATCCCTTTAGGCCGCTTTACTGGTTTAAGCCGGGAGTTGCAAAAAAGTTCAAGACGAAATATCCAGGGAAAATAATTAGTCTGATGTTTCAGATGAGCATCAGGACTTCAGTCGTTGTTTCTGCTTCCCACGATATATCATCCGAAGAACGAAAAGCACTTGAATCAAAAGCGAAGGCTTGCCTTAACAGTGTTTCCACTGGGCTAAAGTTTATAAATTATTCAGACATGGGTCGCTTGAAGGTTCGCTCCAGAAAGTTCGGCAAGGAAGCGCTATCGCCCGTTATAAAAAGACAGCTTTTAAAGCCCTTCCTTATGACGAGCCAAGAACTTGCTACTCTTTGGCATCCCGTCTTTGTAGATAAGCATATGAACATAGCGCAGGTGCTTGCGAGTAGGGGAAATCCACCAGCTGCGCTTTTTGCAGGCAATCGCCAGCTATCCGAGATTTCTCTCTTTGGTAGAACGAACTTCAGACAGGGGCAGGAAATCTTTGGTATCCGACGTGAGGATCGAAAGAGCCATCTCCATATTCTCGGCAAGTCTGGTGCGGGCAAATCAAAACTTATCGAGCTGCTTGTTCAGTCTGATATGCAGCATGGATCCGGATTAGCACTACTGGATTGTCACGGGGATCTTGTAGATGACGTCTTACAGATTGTTCCCGAGCATCGGATAAAAGATATAGCTATTTTTGATGTTTCTGATTATCAATTTCCTCCCTGTTTTAATCCATTTGAGAATGTTTACACCTCAGAGCGACAATTTGTTGCAAGAGAGCTGGTTGATATGTTTAAGAAGGTGGAGGCTCTCTCGCTGTCTGAAGCTGCAGAGCGTCTGTTACAGAATTGTGTCCTGACGTTGTTGGAAACTCCCAAGACGACACTCTATTCTCTATTTGAAATGTTAGGGGATCGGACAATACGAAACGCATTCGTGGAGCAGCTTCCAGCTGGGCCACTCCTTGAATATTGGTCGAAACAAGAGGCGCTTATTGACGAGCTGCTTGAACACGCGGATATTTTTCGTGTAAAGAAGATTTTGTCTCGCTTATTATCTACGAATCTCGTTGGCTGCATTCTTGCTCAACAGGAGAATAAGTTTGATCTCGTGCGTATGATGGATGAGCGAAAAATTATACTCATGAAAGTTCCCAAGAAGAACTTAGGAAGACAGAATACTGTTCTTTTAGGCACTCTTCTGCTTACTTCGTTACGGTTAGCGGCAGCAACGCGAGCACATCGAGATGGGAACATGTTGCCTTTCTATATTTATATTGATGAATTTCAGAACTTCGCGACTGATAGCTTTGCCAAATCTCTTACTGATGCGGCAAAACAAGGAGTGAGCTACACGATTGCCCACCAAATGCTCAAGCAGCTTCCAGAAGGTGTCAAAGACGTTTTGATGTCTAAGGTGGGTAACGTCATCTCATTTCAAATTGGAAGTGAGGATGCACATGCTATTGAGTCACGATTTTCTCCACCGTTTGATCATCTTGGGTTGATGAATTTGAACTTAAGGAACTTTTACATTCGGATGATGCTTGACGGTGCGCCTCAAGATGCTTTTTCGGGCAGAACTATCGATATCGCGATGCCAAAGGAAAACTTTGTGACCGAATGTATTGAGCAATCAAGACGACAGTATTCCAAGGATCGAGTAGAAATCCTTGCTGATTTTGAGCAGCAAAATCAAAAAAGAAGCAGTGACAGGCAAGTCGCGAGCGTCCTAGAGGGAGGATCGTGATGGATCCAGATTTTGGCATCTACTGCTATCGATTTGCACATGAAGACACCTCAGTGGCGGATATTCTTTATGATGCGACGTGGTCAATGACTCAATCGCATAAGTTTCATGAGTTATTATTAGGGTGGCATGCAGCAAAGATTGGCCGTTTTTCTCTCGAGCTCTATCAGGAAAATCAGACAATCTCATTTCTCTTTGGCGCGCGCTCGGCAGATGCAGAAGCCATGGCTGGAATGATGTACTTAAATCACCCAACCGCTGATATTATACAAGTCCCCGACCCACTGGATTCCGTGTCTCAGAATGCCCTTATCGGGGTGGGTGATGTGTCTTATCTCCGTTCCGATATTAATCCAAGCAACAATTATAAAGTCACCCTTTGTGGTGCTATGGATCCGATTTTAAGAGCAATTGCAGAGCAGCCAGCACACTACAAGATTATGACGCAAGTTGTTCTAGAACCGATTTCATCCAATCTGATTTTTCATAGTCAAATGTGGTGTCGAAGGGTCTTTGACCGCATGATACACATCTTTCGGCCGAAATTTTGGTTTCGTGACAAGGAGACGAGAGAGAAGCAACTCGAGATGATTCTTGATAAAGCGGTTGGAAAATGGCTTGCAGCAAATATTCGAATATTAGTGGTTGATGAGCGAGAGGAGAGTCTGCAGCGAAAAAAGGCCGCTGAGCAGGAAATAGTTTCGGCCATAAAAAATATCGCAGCAGGATACGCACTACAAAACCATGGCGATTGGAATTTATATGGCTTACACCGAGTAAGGTTTGGTGAACGTGCATTTGTGCCACTCCGTGAGAGACGCCTTGCTCGTGGAAAAAGACCAGCTATGTGCATGTATACCCGTGAAATTCCCGGTATGTGGCAATTGCCAGGTGTGGGAAACTTAAATTTTCGAATGATTCTCGCGAGACATGCGAGCCCTCCGAGAGACCTGCCAGTGAGTACTGACCGAGTAGACGTTAGTAGGGTAGGGCGGACAATTTATCGAAGCCAGACGATTCCGTTTGGAATACAGCGAGAGGATCGGCAGCGACACCTGCTGATCTTAGGCAAGAGCGGAACGGGAAAATCAGGAATGTTGCGGTTATTGATCGAGGAAGATTTGCGAAGCGGGATGGGCGTGGGAGTGCTCGATCCAGAGGGCGGGTTAGTAGATCAAATTCTGGATATCATTCCGAAAGACCGAATCAATGATGTTGTGCTCTATGATCCGAGTGACATTGATTATCCCGCTAGTCTTAATCCTTTCGAGATCGTTCAAGAAGGATCTCGAATGCGAGTAGCAACTGGTCTACTAGAGATGTTTCATATTCGATTTGAAGATCAGTGGAACGATCGTATTGAGCACCTCTTGCTCTATACGACACTTGCTCTGCTCAGCACAGAGTGGACTACCGTATTGTCTATTCAGAGAATGTTAGCAGATGAGAAGTATCGGTCATCAGTTTTGCCCAATATTCGAGATCGTACGGTTCGTGATTTTTGGATACATGAGTTTCCTCGATGGCAAAAAGATTGGCAGGAGGTAGCGATTGAGCCAGTACAGCGGATGATCAGCGATTTTGTAAGTGCAGAAATGATACGAAACTCACTTGGACAGCCATTCAATAAGTTCAATTTTCGGCAGATCATGGACTCGCGAAAGATTCTGCTTATGAAGATCTCTAATGAGTTGTTGGGGGATGATAATGCTTCGCTTTTGGGTGCCATGGTGATGGCACGTATTTACTATGCTGCAATGTCTCGAGCGGATATGCCTTATGAGATGCGACCAGATTTCTATCTTTATGTCGATGACTTTAATGAATTTGCAACGGCGAGCTTCGAGGAGATCCTGAGCGAGTCCAGGAAATACAGGTTGAACTTAAACCTTACTGCGCAAAGTCTTGCTCTTCTGCCAGCAGGTGTTCGGAATACTATTTTTGGAAACATTGGAAATTTTGCCGCATTTCGGGTGGGGAATGAAGACGCAGGGGCGGTTGCAAGAGAACTGGCTCCAAGAGTTTGGGAGAGCGATCTTGTTAATCTCCCGGCGCGTGAGTTTTATATGAAAATGATGGTCGGAGAGTACGCGCAAGAAGTCTTTTCAGCGCAGACTGAGGAGATTGTAATCCCGACAGAAAGCTTCCGAGAGCAGTGTCGTCAACATTCACGAAATCAGTATTGCGTTGCAAGAGATCAGGCTCATGAGATTATTAGAGGCTGGAGCAAGCACGGATGACAATTCAGTACCGACAAGGGCTAGCATCATCTAAGCTTGCTAGAGCCTTTACGGAAATATAGGTCATAGGACCAATTTTTCGCAGTCGCCCTTCTGCAAACATTATATTCGAGTAGAGTATAATTGGTTGATGATTTTGGAGGAGTTCTGGAGAGATTATAAGGTTTGTCATTCCGAACTCGTCTTCAAGAGTTATGAATACTACTCCCTTTGCGGTTCCAGGGCGTTGTCGAAAGAGAACACTACCAGCAACGCAGACCAGAGCGCCCTCAGCCATGGTGTGCAGTTCTCTTGTAGAAATACCGCCCTTTTTTGTAATGATATTTCTAAGGAATTCTATTGGATGTGCCCTCAGAGACACTCCAGTAGAGAGGTAGTCCTGAAAAGTTGCTTCTTCACGTGAGAGTCCTGGTAAAAATGGCTGCAAAGTTGAACCGCGTATCTCTTCAAAAAGAGGGGCGTCCGTTGAACGTAGTGAACGTATTTCCCAGAGCGCATCTCGCTGCGATAGTCCGAGGGATCGAAAACCATCCGCAGAAGCTATTTTTCTTAGCATCCGTCGGGATGATGCTGGAGCTATGCGACGAATTTTGTTCCACAGGTCGGATAGCGACGTAAATTTTCCATATGTGTTTACTGCTCTTGAGAAAACAATTCCGTCACTTTCTGACACTCCTTTAATCATCCGAAGGCCAAGACGAATCGTATTTCGTTGAATAGGGGAGTCCTGTTGTGGCAGTACGGAAACAGTACAGTCCCAGGAGCTATAGTTTACATCAACTGGCAGCACGCGAATTCCATGCCGCTTTGCATCATCTATAATCTGTGCAGGAGAATAAAATCCCATTGGTTGGCTGTTGAGAAGTGCAACAGCAAACTCAGCTGGATAGTAGTGCTTAATCCACGCAGAGGCATATACGAGTAGTGCAAATGAGGCAGCATGAGACTCAGGAAATCCATATTCGCTAAAGCCTCGTAGCTGCCGACAACACTGCTCAATAAATTCATTTGAATAGCCCTTGGATTGCATTCCTTGGACGATACGAGCAACGAATTGCGTGACTACCGATTCCTTACGACGCCAGGCAGCCATTGAACGACGAAACTTCTCAGCTTCTCCAGGAGTAAAATCAGCTAATTCAATGGCAAGTCGCATTGCTTGTTCTTGAAATATGGGCACGCCAAGAGTTTTTCCGAGGACGGCACGGACTCTTGAATCGGGAAATATGATTTTCTCTTTTCCTTGACGCCGACGGAGATATGGATGCACCATATTGCCTTGGATTGGACCGGGACGAACAATCGCTACTTCAATAACAAGATCATAAAAACATTGAGGACGGAGGCGAGGAAGCATGGACATCTGTGCTCGTGACTCGATCTGAAAGACGCCGATAGTATCTGCTTGTTGTATCATTGTGTAAACGTCTCGGTCTTCTCTGGGGAGAGAATGAAGTGCGATCTCGGACTCATTATGTGAGAGACGTTGTCGATTAATCATTTCGAATGCTTTACGAATGCAGGAAAGCATTCCCAGGGCAAGAATGTCGATTTTGAGAATTCCTAACTCCTCTATGTCATCCTTATTCCACTCAATGATAGTTCGACCAGCCATAGTTGCATGTCGAATGGGAACAATGCGACTTAATGGTTGTTCAGAGATAATAAATCCCCCTACGTGTTGAGATAGGTGCCGTGGAAATCCAAGGAGCTGATGAGCAAGGAGAAGGGTGTTTCGGATCGCAATACTGTCATGCTCCAGACCAAGCGCTTCAATATCACTCCTTGATATGGTGCTTCCAGTCCATCGATGAGAACGCTTTGCTAGTGAATCTACTATGCTTTCTGGAAGACCAAGCGCTTTTCCTACATCTCGAATAGCACTACGATAACGATAGGTAACCACTTCGCAGGTCAGAGCTGCTCTATCTCGACCATATTTTTCGTATATATACTGTATGACCTCCTCTCGCCGTTCATGCTCAAAGTCAATATCAATATCAGGAGGTTCGTTTCTTTCTTTGCTGATGAAGCGAGCAAACAGAAGATCAATCTCGACTGGATTTACCGAAGTTATCCCCAGGCAATAGCAGACCGCGGAGTTTGCAGCAGCTCCTCTGCCTTGACAGAGAATGCGACGAGAGCGAGCAAATCGAACGATATCATAGCAAGTAAGGAAATAGTGCTCATATTGAAGTTCATGAATGAGTGCAAGCTCGTGATTAATGAGATTCTGTATTCGTTTGGGAGTTCCATTAGGAAATCGCAAGGCAGCGCCTTCTTCCGTGAGTCTTCTCAGAAAATCCTTGGGAGATTCTTGGGAAGGGCAGACCTCATGGGGATATTCATAAGTAAGTTGATCGAGAGAGAACTGCGAGGCGGCTTCGAGAATTTCATTTGTTCGAGTGATTGCCATTGGGAGATCTGAAAAAAGATGGCACATTTCGTCCGAAGATTTGAGGTATCGCTCGCGGTTCGAATTAAGAAGATAACCAGCTTTTTGAATTGAGATTCCACAACGAATACATGTGAGAATGTCTTGAAGAGGCTTTCGCTCTTGTGAGTGAGAGAGGGGAATATTTGTGGCAACAAGAGGAATAGAAAGCTCTCTGGCGAGCCGTATCACATTTTTTTCAAAGGAATCAGCAAGATGGGTAAATGAACGAAACAGCCCAAGGGAAAAAAGGACTGAGCGATGACGAGTTGCTTCATAGAGAGCTCCAATTTCTTTTCGAAGCTTTACAAAGAGCTGTTCTATTGAAGTATCACGCTTTGGTAATGGCCAAAGAGGAAGTGCTGTTAGGCAAAGTCCTTCCTGAAAATTCTCTAGATCTTCTATAATAAGACAGGTACTTCCATTTTGAGAACGAGACTTTCCTAGAGTAAGCAGCTCTGAAAGATTGCCATATGACTCAACGCTAGTGGGATGAATAATCAGAGAGCAAAGTGGCAGAGCCTCGTTTTCAGTATAGGATGATGATTCAGAGGGAATCAGATTGATCGTTGCTCCGATAAGCAACTTCAGCAAACACCGCTCACTCTCTTCTATCTCACGGATAGCGCCATATGCTCTTACAATTCCAGAGAGCGAGTCTCTGTCCGAAATGGATATGCCACGATATCCAAGCGCATGAGCAGTGTGTATGATTTCTTCAGGAGAGCTTGCTCCTTCTAAAAAGCTAAAGTGAGACTGAGCTGCAATCTCTGTATAAGAAGCGACTTGATAGCCTGTCATCTCCAGATTCCTTGAAGATACCATTTTTGTGAACAATGAAGGTGATAAATCCAAAACCATTCACCAGCATTAGAGATAAAGGTGAAGTAGTCTCGATCTTCTTCGATCAGAGCGCTCGTTTCGAGAGACTCCTGCCACCATTCGGGAGAGATTTTTTCAGGACCAAGAATGAATTGAGCTCTATAGAGCACGTGGCGCCATCTCATAGCAGAGGGGAGCCTATTAGGATAAGTCGAAAGGATTAGGATCTCTTCGGGATTAGAAAAAATATGGGTTGGGTAGAATGCGTAAAAATCTCGGATGATATCTAAAGCAGCCTCTTGTTTCTGTGATGGAGCAGGAAGTTCATATGGACGAATTGGTCTATACGAGAAGCGCTTCTCGGGAAGATGGGTTTTATGAGATTCTATCATTTGTAAACAACTTCTTTTTGAGATGCTGACAAGCTTATTGAGTAGTTGTTCAGAGTGCTTTTTGGGGATAGGAACAGAAGAGGTGATTTCTTTCTGATGAGCAGTAGCAAGCGCTGCATCTTGAATGTGTAATCGGATGAGAGAGATTGCGCCTTGAAAATGCACTCTCTCAATTATGGGAGTAAGAATTTCACGGATTTCCTTTGTTTGGGATGTAGCAGTATGAAGAGAGAGAATACGTCGAATAGTAAATGGGGAATAGTTGATATCTGAGCCGATAAGCGTAAGTTCAAAGCGTGCGCCAGAAAGGCCTTTCTTTTTAGCAGAAGAAAGAAGTTCTTCAAAAACAAGGATAATGCCTTGAGTTATATCTGAGTGCTTTACGATAGGAGGATCAAACTCTCTTTCAGCAATAATTGATTCAGATTCGTGTATAGAGATGATTGGCTCAGGAACTGCTCCAAAAAACTCATCAATGGCACGAAGGAGTGAGATGCCGAATCGTATGCCGAGATCTTTTCGGGATAATTGCCTAAGGTGCTTAATAGTATGAATGCCGAGCTCTCTTAGCCCCAGGCAGTTATCAGGTGATAGTCGAAGAGCATGAATGGGAAGCACTGCTGATATTTCTTGTAGCTCTGAATATGAGCAGATTTGCATAGGAATCCTCTCTGGGCAGGGCTCCATGTCTTGAAATCGTGATAGTGCCCATGCGGCGCCAATAGTTGGTCCGATACCGATATGAGCAGTAATCTTGAGTTTCTTGAGGTGTTGCTTAAGACGAGATGCGAGGATTTCAGCTGATTTTTCTGGCGAATCTTTTCCGTAGAGCCGCTCAGTTCCGGTAATATTAAGTATAATCCCAGTGTTTTCTGGCGAGAGAGTAGCAAGCGTTCCCTTTCGATGAGCATTGATCAGTTCGCGATCAATGCCAACTCGCGGGGTGTAGCGAATTGCGCTTTCGGCGAGAAGAAGTAGCTTCTCAAAGTCTTCTTCTGGTTCAAATGCATGTTCAATGATGTTATGTGATAGTGTTCGTGCCATCTCAACAGGAATACCCAAAAAAATCCCTTGTTCACGAAGAGCGCATGAAGCTCGCTGCACTCTCTTTATTCCATGAACCTCTCTGGTAAGAATGAGATGGTCTCGAGTTTTATTACCAAGAACTCTCGCTTTGCGCTCAACTGACCATTCGGGAAGGTGAAGGCAAAGATATGAAGGAGGTCGCTTTGCCTGTTGCTGATGTATCTGTTGCTGATGTATCTGTTGCTGATGTATCTGTTGCTGATGTGTCTGCTGTGTCATAAGGCTCAGTAGAAGTATCTGTCTTTATTAAGGGGAAGGCCGTTAATAGGGGTTTTTGTTGAGTGGAAATATTTTCGCGTAGTAAGAGTTTCCAATTCCGTATTTTTGCTTGAAGTCCTTTTTGCTTAATGAGCTCTAATTTCCAGGCAAGTGGCGGTAGGTTAGGAGCGGTACCTGTAATGAGAGAATCTGCTGCGATGGGTGTAAGTCTCCATCGAGTTTGAGATGTTGATAGTGTTCTCACTGCACTTACAGGACGACAGATGAAGGCAATTCGTCCATTTGAGGCGTCATGAGAGGCCGCAGCAATAGTCAGTCGTTTACTTTCAGCGATTGAGAGATTCTTAAGATATGCGACGACAGCAAATGTTGCCGGAGAGCGTAGAATGATATCAAGAAAAGAGAGTTTCTCTGCATCATCTCTTGCGTCAATAAATATACAGCTATTCATAAGTGAGGCGAGAGGTAAGTTTTTACAGAGTGCATATGGCGATGGCCAACACTCTTTCCCAATCCAGAAAATATATCGATTCCACTTCAGGAGGCTTTGACATTTGTTTTTTATAGAATAAGCCTCTTGATTCAGGAGAGCATCATGTTGAGAGTCGAAGTAAACACCTCTGTCTTTTATAAGCTCGGAAATAGCATTTCCAACAAGAAATGTGAGTAGAGAAAGAGGGGTGAGTATTTGATTTGTAAGTGGATTGTCCGGCACATCTTTTCTCTGTGCTAGAAACCATTCATGTATAACTCCTGATAAGAGACCCCCATAAGGAAGATGGGAGTCGATGGCATCAACTCCGAAGGGCGTAATAAAATCTGAAGCATAGGGGAACGATCGCGACGGATACGGCCTTCGGCCTCTCTTTGTCTGATTTTTTTGTAAAGAAGTAACAGGCTCTTCAGCAGGCCAGAGGAGTCCTCTTTGAAGAAAGGACGTGAGCGTAAGAGATTGCTTGCCAGATCGAGAGAGGTGTTGGCGAAAAGAAGTATTTCGTCGAGGTGAGATTGCCATGGCTAGGGCCTTTATCCTGAAAGCATACGATTCTAGTATAATTCTATATAGAATATAACAAGGATTGAGGGTGGGGGACAACCTTCAGGGATAAGGTGCTGTTATTACGGCTCTCTTTGGATGAGAAGAGCCCCCCAGCCCCTCTTTTATTTGACTTCAGGTGCGATCTCTCGTTCTTCGGGAACCTGCTGACTGAACTCCTGAGCCATTTCTCTCAGCGCCCTCCCTACCTGCTCCTCATCTCCAACAACACCGTGAGCACCACTATTTTTCAATGCTTCGAATTCAAATTGATGTCGAGCCCGGACGATAATCAGTGATTCAGGAGCAAGGACACGGATATGGCGTATCGCTTTCTTGGATGCAGCATGATGAGGCAAAGTCAGGATAAAGATTTTTGCTGAATGTATTTCCGCATGTGCGAGCACATCAAGAACAGAGGCATCCCCAATAAGGCTCGAGAATCCTAATTTTGTGGCACGAGCCATCGCTTCTTTATTTAAATCTATAACAAGGAGTCTCTTGCCATACTCGGCAAATGCTTCTGAGGCAAGAATTCCCGCAGGACCAAAACCAATAATTACGACTTCAATCTTTTCGCTTGTCTGTTTTGTTCTGTTCATTGCTGAAATACTCATCCCGAGTATTTGCGCAACTCGTCCTCCAAGTGAAGATGCATGAGAGATGAGAAAAGGAGAGACGAGTAGAGATATAATTGTTGCAGAAATAATGAGAAGATAGATCTCGCCGTTAATAAGATCGTATTGCATTGCAAGAGTTCCGAGAACAAATGCAAACTCGCCTGCCTGTGATATGATAAGACCAGTTGCAAGGCTAAGTGAAAGGTGGCGACCAAGGAAAGAGAGAATTCCAGCAACAAGGGAGGCCTTAATTGCAATTAAGAAAACGGTTGCTACCAATACAAGCGGAAAGTGTTTCACGATCCACACTGGATTTGCTGCCATTCCAGCAGCCCCAAAGAAGAGAGCAAGAAGAAGTGTTTTGATGGGAGTAATATCTGCTCGTACTTGAGTTGCAAACGGAGAGCTTCCAAGAAACATTCCGGCAAGAAAAGCACCGATTGCAGGAGAAAGACCGAGCTCATGCGCAGTCCACGTTGCACCAAATCCGATAGCAGCCCCGAAGAGAATTGCAAGTTCACGATTCTCTTCTATGGAAAGGATGCCAAAGATTTTCAGTGCAAAAAAATGAACAAACAGAGCAATACTACCAATAAGGAGAAGAGTTTTTCCAAGCGCATTTCCAATCAGCATGGATACTTCACGCGCTTCACCCCCAGCTCCAAGTATGGGGAGTAGTAATGCTAGTGGTACAATTGCAATATCTTGTACGAGCAGTATGGAGATAGCATCTCTTGCATGTGAGCTATCAAGCTCTGCTCTATCTGAGAGAACTCTTAAAACACACGCAGTGCTGCTTACAGAAAGAATTGCTCCAATGGCTAGTGCAGAGCGAATATCACACTGAAAAACAAGAGCAATTACAGTAAAGACAAGGAGGGAGAGCATGACTTGCAGCAATCCAGCAACAAGCGTTTTTCCTCCAAATGATCGCAGCTGTCGCCATGAAAATTCTAATCCGAGACTGAAGAGTAGGAGCGAGACGCCAAGCTCTGCGATAAGATCTATTTCTTGTTGCGATCCGACTAGCGAGACTCCTGCGGGTCCTCCTAAAAGCATTCCCGCGAGGAGATAACCAACAATAGGACTTTGTCCAAATCGGGAAGCGATGCTTCCACCAGCAACACAGCTTAATAAGAGAATAACGATATCAAGAACAAGGGGCCACAGTGAGTTGATCGCGTAGGTAGAGTTCATATGTAGGTAGAGTTCATAGTGTAGATAGAGTTCATAGTGTAGGTATTTTTATATTTGAACCATGACATCTTGAAAGGGAGAGAAGCCTTCCGCCACTTTTTATAACTACACTCTCACTATGGAACGAGGGCGTATTTTGGAGCAATCATCACGAACGAAAGCGTACAGAGACGAGCCGGTAATTGCTCATCTGCACGCAGATTACTTTACAAGAAAGAAAATAACTTTCTCTCCTGATTCATCCGTGCTTACCCTTCCCTCTTCGATCAGTGTCTTCAGAGCATCTAAAATTTCAAGCTGCGTTCCTCTAACGGGGAGCCGCTCTTCCTCTTCGTGAACAATCTGAAGATTGTCTAAGTAGAGACCATCCGATGCTTCGGGATGGGAGAGTGCAGATACGATATCCTCTTTTGTTGTCATTTGATCCATGAGTAAAACCTCACTTTGTCTTCTACCTCTTGATTTTCTCGCTAAATGGACGTTCTTGCAACGCAAACTTTTCTTTTTTGTCCAACTCGCAATTAACGAAGGATCAGTCTCGGAGCGATATGATCCGAAAGGGGGATTGCGTAGACTCAGAAGAATCATTTTTCACTCGAAGTAAGTGAGTTGCTCCCTGACGGAGAAAGAATCCTTCTGGAGAACTGCCCCATAGAGCCTGAAGAGTTTTCTTGTGGAACTCCTCTCCAATTAGCGTGTTTCGGTCATCGATAAGGGCTTGAACCTCTGGATAGCCATAGAGCGTTATAATTCCGCCGTAATTCGGATGGGCACCTAAGATGAATACGTTTCCTGAGGCCTCAGCTTCCTTCTTGAGCGTAAGGACTTCCTGAATAGGATATCGTCCTGTATCTGGCCCGTATGCCATTGTTGTATTTGTAAATGGAAGCGTTGAGGAGTTCCAATAAAAGAGAATAAGAAAGAGAAGGCATGCACCTAGCGCGATATTTTCTACAAAAAGCTTGCGTGGATTTCTAGTAGTACATATCTGAAAAAAATCTTTCAATGGGGCGTTCGTTCGCGAGGCTCCGAATTCAAAAAGAGAAGAAAGCCCTATGGCCGTCGGAAATGACAAGAGAATAGCTGCATACGGTAGAATTCTTACAGAACGAATCGCAAGAAGAGCAAACAGAGTGCTTGAGGCAAAGAGAAAGAATAGCGATTTAAGACCATTTCTTCGTGATAAAAAGGCAGCGCCTATAATTCCAAAGGTAATCATAGCAATAAAAAACTGCCCTTCTGGTTCTGCAAAGTTCATTGGCAGCCACTCTTCATGAAGCTGCATGAAATAGGCGCTCTTCCCGAGAGTCAAGATTGAAGTATGAAGAGATATTCCATATGGATTCATGAGAGTTGCACCGAGGCAGGCAGAAAAAAGCAGAAAATCGCCAAGCAAAAGTCTATACATCTTTTTCTGATTCATGTCTCGATGGGCAATTCGATGCACTATGAAGATACAAACGAGCATTAATCCAAGAGGAAATGTTGGATGGGTATTTGCCCAGAGAAAAAACAATGCAGATCCCGTCAGGTAGTGACATAAGTGCAGCGGTTGACGGCTATCTTGCTTTATTAGGTGATAAAGCCAAATGGTGGTTAAAAGAAAAAGTCCAATTCCGAACAGAACGGGTCGAAGGATAAAGTGTACTTGACTTGCCTTGAAGGCAAGCGCCGACGCAATCGAGGCGGCAAGAAGAGAGACTGGCTGTAACCGGACACCTTGAAAGAGGAGTCCGAAGAAGAGGAGAGGAAAGAGTATTGCGCCCATCAAATAGAGCGAGGGAAAACCTCCAAATTGATAGAGTTTAAAGAGAAGATAGTCTCCTAGCCACTGATCTGCAATCCATTCTCTTTTTGCCAGAATGGTTTGTGTTAAGGGCATTTGCGCCGAGAAGCTTTCTTTTGATAGGGGCGTGGCAAGAAAAGGATCATTTTGTGGAATTTGCCTTGTTGTGCTTATGAATTCTCCTGTTTTGAGATGCCAGCCAATTCCAGGATCGTTCGCAAAACCATTTATTTGAACAGCTAAAAGAAAGTATATCCCAAGGCAAACAAAGAGGAAGTGCAAGAAAAGAGCGACTCGATTCATAGAAGATGAGATTACCGTGTGACGAACAAAACGAAAAGGGTAAGAGATGCCGAACGAAGAGGAGTATAAGAGAACTGACGTCCTTAAAAATATTTTAAGAGAGGTTGATTGTTAACCATTTTCACTAATTTTTTTAAAAGTGTACCCATCTTTAAACCATGAGTTGGCGTCTTCAGAGAGGAGAAAGTTTATGAACTCCTCTTTTGTTTTGAATCGGGGTGCATCCTCACTAAGAGCAATAGCGTTAATTTGTGGTGGAGAGATTGAGGTATCAAGAGAGACTCGAAAGATGGAGAAATCTTTAAATTTGTTATCTTGATAAGAGAAAATGAGGTGTTCTCCCACTTTGTGAACGAGAGCTCGTAAGAATCTGACTTCTTTTGTGGGATAGTCAACTTTTTTAATGGCATACCAGTTTGTTTTAGCGCTTTCTCTTGTTATGGAGAGAGTAATAGTCCTTGATTGAGCTGTTTGCTTAATTGACTTCCATTCACCGAGAGCGTCTTCAACGAATATTCCCTCTGACTCAGGTTTAATGAGATACGGGACATCATAGCAGGCAGTCATCAAGAGAAAGGATAGAAATGGAAGTAGATAAAGGGCTTTATTTTTCATAGGCGGCCTCTTTTCTTTGTAGTTCTGGCAAGATCTGATTTGAAGAAGACGTATTTTGTACTTCCAGAAGTTTTTTAAGAACATCTTTTTTATCAAACGTTGCCATTGTTTTTATTGCAGTAGCAGTCTCCTGATCCATTACATTCGGCAGTCCTGCGGGGATGATGCTTTGTTTGTCAGGATTTACTTCCAGATCTTCACGAAGATTTTCAAGTTGCGCTCTTCTTAGCTCTCCCTTGAGATTAAGAAATGAGGAGATATCCTGATAGCCTTCTAGTACGACATCTCCCACAGCGGTTCTTGCGATCCATGTAGGAACCTTCTTAATATTATATTGTTCTACGATTTTACGGTTCATGGCAATTCTTCCACCCCGAATAATGATATTTGCCCAGTCATAGGAAGCATCCCGAACGAAGAATTGAGGTATTTGCATGGTATAAACTGCTTCTGGCTGTATATCGAACTGTTTTAAGATGTTCGACATATTCGCGAGTAGAGAGAAGGACTCATCTACTTCTGAGGCGTTAATAATGAGAGCGAGAGATTGAATAGGAATAGTCTTTTCTTCTTTTTCTTGCTCAAGGCTCTCTTCCTTTTCATTTGAGCTATCTATAAGAGTAAGAGAGTCTTGTTCCGTGTCTTCCTGAGCGAGCTCTTCTTGCGTTATTTCTTGAGGAGGTGGTGTTTTATGGATTGGCTTCATCGAAGAATGAGAAGGTCGGGGTGTTTTTACCGAGCTTTTATTTTTCATGGCGCCCTTTACATATCCTTGCTGAAAGAATCTGTCAGGACGGTGTGCTGAAGGATCAGCAGAGACTTCTTGCGATACAAGAAGGAAGAGAGGGGAAAACAGTATTATCGCGATATATCTCATCATTCTCTTTCCCGTATTACCCCGTATACCGTTCGTGGCCTTTTATCTGCCGCTTTCTTGGATAAAGAGGTCTATATCCAGGCCTGCAGAGGTCATATCGATGCCATTCAACACCACTTCCAATATCAAGTTTTCGTCCGTTATCTAGTCCAGTAATAATGCCACCATCGCCGCCTCCTGCTCCTCTTTCATTATTGTATCCAGGATTTGTCCAAGGAGTAGAGAGAGTACTCAGGTTGATTCGATGGGGTTCGTCATCGCCATCAAAGCTCGAGTCGTGGATCTGTATTTTACTCCGAAATCGGCTTCCATACCCGCTATAGTGATGAAACATGGGGAGTCTCATATATGGAAGACCAAAGGAGTAGAGATCTGAGAGCTTATTCATACGAAGAAATTTCGTATAAAAAGCATTTTTAAAGTTTTTACCACCTGCAACGAAGTTTGTAAGAGGATAGATAGAGCTTCCTCGAAGACATTTTCGACTATTGGCGTTCAGTGCTAACGTAGCGAGACTTGGCTCATCCGGATGTATCTTTGAAAGAAGTCCGAATTCTCCATCAAAGTCGACACCTAAAGGCTGGTCAAGATAATTAAATGCTAAGCAGTTGCCCGGAAGGGCACCTAAGTTAAGATTTTGTGGTTGACCTCGGATTAAGAGAAGGAGATCGAGAGTGCTTTGATTTCTTGTGTAGGGATAGATCAACGGGTTGTCTGTTCTGTGGACAAAGGGAATAGACTCACTATAGCTTGTATGCCAGTTTCCTAAAAATGCGGTCGGGATGCTTGTATATTGAGAGAGTCCGACAAATCGGTAGGACTCGACATTTCGTCCACGAGCACTGACTTCACCATATCCGGAGAGACCTTTCATGGTGCTTTTCCCGAGGGCATACAAAGGTTCGTGAAGAGAAGAAATATCCCCATCGCTCCCGAGAGCGCTTATGAGAGCTTCAGTTCGTTCAACGTATGTCTTTTGGGTTCCATCTTCCTTTGGGTCTGAAATAGCGCGTACTCGGTTGATTTCTCTTGGCGCAAGCTCTTGTGCCATCTCATATCGGTCATCAAAGAGTCCGCTAAGACCAATAAGACCGGCTTGAGCACCAGCTATTGTCCCGTCTTCTATCCATTCCTTAAAGAGGGGCCGAACAATCATCTGTTCAAGATATTTTCCGCGGTACATATCACTGCTTTGCTCAAACCAGACAGCGGGATACCAGTATTTTTGTCGGGGAAAAAAGGAAGACTTCCTTTTGCATAAACCGCTGATCTCCCATTCGGACTCCCAGTTGACATAGAAGTCCCAGACATTCAGTCCCCAGTCCCAGAGCATTTGAGCAGCGATATCAGCGACGTTACTCCCTTCTTCAAACTCTCTTTCTCTTGGTTCATACATGCTCGGTGTTCCAGGTATTCCAGGAGTTCCAGGTATTCCAGGAAATCCAGGTATACGGATAGCGAGTTCCTGAATTTCAGCAGGAGTTTGCATAATCTCATCTGCTAATCCTGTTCGAGTTCCTTCAGAAGCGATTCGAAGTGCTTCTGACTGTCCGGCAATAACACCAACCCGAGCCGAGGCTTGTCCTACTCCGAGAGTATCGGTTGGAGGAAGGATTTCACTGACGACTTGAGCCGAGTCTGCAAGGTCTTGAATCAGATTTGAGTCAACCAGAGGGTCAAGATACTGAGCGTGCGCTAGCGGAGTGATGAAAATCACACTGGTGCAGAGAGCTCTTTTTAGAGCGCTAGAGTATTTTTTCGCCTTCACCGTGTGGATCTCCGTTAAAGTTTTTCAGCGCATCCTCTCCGTAGTGTTTAAAGAGAAACGTTCCCGTAGAGCGAACTCGGTAGGGGAGGCATGAGACTTCGTAGTTTTTAGCGAGTAGTCCGAAAGGACTTGGCTTAGAGGAGTCATAGACAATCAACTTGACTGAATCTCCAAAGATTTCTTTTGAGCTTGTTGTGGCATGTTTAGGAGTGACGAAGAGAAAGTCACCGATAATCTCTTTCTCTCTTCCTTTGACTCTTGGCTGCAGCTCTGTCTTATCAGTGTAAGAGTGGAGACATTTCGGAAGAGGAGGGATGGTGAATTGTTCTTGAGCAGCTTTTTGACCCTCTGTGAGCTTATCGATAGCGAGCTGAAGGATCCTTTCTTTGTTTTCTTCCATGTACTTTATGTGAGGAGCCATGATCTCCTCTGGGGTAATGATTGATGTTCCACCACCTTTTTGTTTTATGTGTGCAAAGAGTCGCTTGGATGATTCAGAGGACGAGGTGCGTTCAGCGGACTCTTCTTTAAGCGCGCGTTGTTGTTCGAGCTCTTTTTCGGCATCAGGATGAAAAAGAGCTCGGAGACGTAGATCGGATGGAGCGAGTCCCAGCGCTTTTGACATCATGTGAAAGTCTTCCATCGGCAAATAGGCGTATTCTTCCTCTAGATCCTGTTGCAGATTTTTAAGAGAAGAAGGCCCAAACTGATGTATGCCTTGTGCATGAACAGTGCTTTGATGAGTGAGAGAGGAGAGCAGAAAAAGAAGAGACAGGTAAATACTCGAAGTTAAAATCGAATTGAATAATCTTTGCTCCCGGAGAGCGTTATAAACGCTATCTCGTGAGCTTTGCTGCTGTTTTCGAAGTGCGCCTGCAGCGATCAATTCAGGTATAAACCTAATCACAAAAACTCCTTCACACTAAACCATTCTATATACTTATGGAGAAAATGTGTGAATATGTGACTCATCCTGAGTGACCGCGGTAGAGACCGAATGATCATTCGGTTGTTTTCATAAAAAGCCAATCACCCCTTTGCTTAAGGAATAAATATTCCAGATACTTAGTGGCGTGCTGTTCCCTTGCTCCGTTTTTGGAATACTGGAATTCCCATGATGGTATGTCCAAAGTCAGAGTGAAATGAGGATTTTTGGGTAATGTACATTCTGTAAACAGCATAACGATGTCGGTGAGCCTGTCGAAGAAAAATAGCCGTTCTCGATGAGGTGTCGCTTATATGGCTCCATCCGCAGCTTGTTGCAGGTGGAGTATGGAACGAATGGTGGAAATGTATTGGGGAAGGAGAGAGCTAAAAAGGGACCTCGATAAATCGTGCTACCTGTGAAGGGTCCGACGAGGAGAGCCTAAGAGGAGATGCTTATGGAACTAGTCTTATTATCAACCCCCGGTCAATGGACTCAAGATGGAGTTGTCCGATCTCAAGAAGAGGAAGTTGCTCTGGTTAACGCTCTTTTTGAAGAGGGTCTGCCATTATTTCATCTGAGAAAACCAATGTTTTCAGTCACTGAGTTAAAGAATTGGTTGAGTCTGGTCAAGCCGGAATATATGGAGAGAATATCGCTCCATACCTTTCATGATTTAGTCTACGAATTCCCAGTAGGTGGTATTCATACAAGTGAACGACAACGACAAGCATCCGATCAAGGGCGGCATCAGCAGGAGTTTTTGCTCGAACAATTTCCGAAGCTGAGGTTGAGCAGCTCTTTTCATACGTTATCGGATCTTGAGAATGCCCCGAAGATTTATGACTATACTTTTATCTCACCAGTGTTTGACAGTATTTCGCGCCCGCATTACAAAGCGGGATTCTCGCCAGAAGAGATAATAGAAATGCTTTCGAATGCGAGGAATAAAGTGTTTGCACTGGGAGGAATTTGCAGTCAGCAAATACCAGAGATAGTTGATATGGGATTTGATGGAGCTGGAATGCTTGGGGCTATCTGGTATTCAAAGAATCCAATAAAAGAATTAGAGAAAACGATGGCCATAATTGCGGCCTCTGCTTCTACGTCTCAATCTTCTTCTGGCGCGTTTGAAGGTTCGCTTGCTTTATCTTCTCACTAGAGAAAGTCGGCTGATGTGGAGTTCCTTCAGTACAAGAGAAGCATAGAATCAGTTAAGACGAGTAAAGAGGATGCGCAGATAAGAGCTCTTTTCTTTCTGTAACATTCGAGATAGGGTTCTGGCCAAAGGTTGGTGAGGCTCTATGTCGGGAGAGACAAATAAAACTTCGGATGAAGAAGTATCAGCAGGATTTTTCAATCGCATCTTTCGGCTTATAGTTTCACCTCGAAAAATGTGGACGGAAATAGCGGGCTCGAAGAAGAGAGAAGATGAGTTCTTAGCCATTTATTTCCCCGCCCTCTTACTTGGAACACTTGGTCCAACAGTAGGAACGCTCTCCGCTGGCACATATTACCCCTTTGTGGACGATGCCACACAGCAGGTGTTTCTTAAGCATGTCGCCGTTGAGCCTGTTGGCTTTCTCATGCAGCAGTTCGTACTTATGCTCGCATATTTAATGCTGCCATTTCTTTTCGCAAAGCCTGTGAGTATTCTTGTAAGAGCTTTTCAGGGAGGTTATCAAGAGAAAAGTGAGAACATTAAGACGGCTAGGCGATTTATCCAGTTCTCGCTTGCGCCTGCTTTCTGCGCAATGATGTTTCAAGCATGGCCCCCCTTAAGCATCATAGCTGTACTGATTATATTTCATACGTTTTACATTGCATCTTCTGGGATCTCGCCTCTCTTTGGAGCTTATGGTTGGCAGAAAGTGTTCTTGCTCATCATCTTGAGCGTCTTATACTTTTTTTACGTTTTTGCGGCATACTATGTGACAAGAGCCATTTGTGGCGATGAGCACTATCGCACCTCCTCCTCCTCCTCTGAAAGTGGGATTTTCGCCTCGCAGTAGTGCGAGGCGTGAAGGAATGCTAGAGCCCCGTAATCCGAGAAGGTCCTGGAAAAGTTATCACTCGCACCTTCTGAATCTCTGCCGATGTTTTGCCAGCGGTATTCGGAATAAGCGTTACCTTCAGCCCCTCCGAGGTTCTTTCGTAGCTAATACTCGGCCACTTGTCATGAGTAGTGGGCGTGATTGTTTCTAGGATAGAATCAATTCGAGGGATTGAATCTGGGGAGATAAGTTTTAATTCTTCATACCCCCATCGACCAACGACAATACAGAGAAGAAAGGAACAGACAAGTTTCAACATCATACCACCTATAACTGCTGTTAAAAGGGGAGTCGGTACGAGAGAGTCAGAGGTTAATAGTGAAAATGACTTTTAGGAAAATATACGAGAAAGTCGGAGGGAACTAAGAAATCTCATTAATCCGAAGAGTTCATTGTTATGAAGCGAGAGAGGGAGTAGATTCTTATGTACGATGTAACGGCATCGGTTTAATGCGAGGGAAGGAAGAAGAGCAATATGTTGAATGAAGTGCTGGTTGTGTGTCTTGAGGGTGATGGAATTGGTCCAGAGATTACTGCAGCTATGAAGCAGGTAGTCGATGCAGCGACCATAAATCAAGGGCTCAAGATCAAATGGGAGGATCATCGGATTGGAGTATCGGCTCTAGAGCAGGGACAAGATATGCTTCCGCCACATGTCATTGAACGCATTCAAGAGGTTGGAGTCGCCATAAAAGGACCAACTGAGACGCCAGTGGGCTCGGGTCATCGAAGTGTTAATGTGGCCCTCCGACAAGCGCTTGGTCTTTACGCAAATATCCGGCCAGTACGATGGTTTTCTGGTGTGGAAAGTCCAGTCAAGCACCCTGAGCGGGTTGATCTTACGATATTTCGTGAGAATACAGAGGATGTATATGCTGGGATTGAGTATGCAGCAGGAAGTGATGAGGCTCGTGCGCTTCACGAATTTTTGCATCTTCCAGCGAGTATTTCAGAAGAAAGCGCTCTCGGGATTAAGCCAATTTCGGAAAAAGCAACGCGGAAGCTTATGCGGAAAGCCGTAGCGTTTGCTCTTGATAGTAGCCTGAGACGTATCACCGTAGTTCATAAGGGAAACATTATGAAATTTACGGAAGGAGCCTTCCGTAGCTGGGCCGTCGATGAGGCAAAGCGTATCCTGAGAGAGCGATTTCTCGATCGCGGTGAGTGTGTATCAGAGTTTAGTGGATGTGTGCCGGATGGAAGAGTTCTTGTGCAAGAGAGAATTGCTGACGCGATGTTTCAGGAGCTCATTCTTCGACCTGAAGAGCATGAGATCCTTGTTGCTCCTAACTTAAATGGTGATTACCTGAGTGATGCAGCAGCAGCTCTTGTTGGCGGGCTTGGTCTTGCACCAGGGATTAATATTGGAGAGAAAGTTGCTGTATTTGAGGCCGTTCATGGAACAGCTCCTGATATAGCTGGTCAGAACGTGGCAAATCCTTCAGCCTTGATTTTGAGCGCGACACTGCTCTTAAAGCATCTCGGCTATGCCGACATAGCAGCGCGAATTGAGCATGCGCTTGGGCAGTTGATCAAAGAGAATACGGTAACAGGAGATCTCTTCTCCTTAAAGCGCACTGGCGAGCGATTGTCATGTAGTGATTTCGGGAATCGGCTCTCGGCGCTCCTGCAAAGCGGATGATAGTTTTAGTCCCAGCAACTGGCGGCCATCAGGGAGTCAGCTAGATCATTGTAATATCTTGCTTTTCGCAGATTGCAGGGTGAGCGGGACGGAGGCTCTCTAGGTGTTGCGAGACTCGGGCATATAAACTTGAGTAGTCCGTTAACTTGGTTAGTATACCCAAAGATGGCATTAGGTATTTCAGTCATAGGGGGACAGAAGAAGCATGAATCTAGGGGAATATAGAGGACGGAATCAGGGAAATCAGCACTCGGAGAATACTAATCCTCTTAAAGATTTTTCACTTTCATCAGACGAGGATGAATCGAATAGCCCAGAAGAAGAGCGCCATGATTCATATTCTGAATCAGAGGAAGTCCTTGGACATCTTCCAGCTACTCCCAAAAACCGGGTAATAACGCCATTCTTGGACAAATACGGAAATGATGTAACGAGAATGGCAAGGCATGGCGAGCTCGACTCTATCATTGGTCGAGAGAAGGAGATTGAAGACACTCTTCTGATTCTTGCTCGTCGCACCAAGAGCAATCCCGTCTTGCTTGGTGAGCCTGGTGTTGGAAAGACCGCTATTGCTGAAGGCTTAGCCCAGCTATTTGTGTCAGAGTATGCCCCCAGAGACTTTATAGGAAAGCGGCTTATTGAGCTTGATCTTACCGCAATGGTCGCTGGGACAAAGTATAGAGGAGAATTCGAAGAGCGAATTAAAAAGGTAATTTCTGAGGCGCAAAAAGCAGGCGATGTAATCCTCTTTATCGATGAGTTACATACAATTATCGGGGCTGGTGATTCGAGTAATAATGGAGGATTAGATGCAGCGAATATATTGAAGCCAGCGCTCGCTAGAGGGGGGCTTCAAGTAATTGGAGCTACGACAGTACGGGAATATCAGCGTTACATAGAGAAAGACAGGGCTCTTTCTAGAAGATTTCAACCTGTAGTTATTAACGAGCCGTCTTCAGAGGAGACTCTTGCTATTTTGGAAGAGGGCGTTAAGCCACAACTGCAGAAGCATTATGAGGGAATAGTCTTTGAAGCTGGAACCTCGGAGTTAGCCATTGAACTTTCTAGTCGTTATATCCCAAAACGATACCAACCAGATAAGGCGATTGATTTGCTTGAAGAGGCAGCATCAAAAGCCTTAATACAAGGGAGTACGGAGGTCTCTCAGGACCATCTAAGAGAGGTTACTTCGCTGATTACAGGGATTCCTGTCGCACGCATGAGCATTGAGGAAAAGGAGCGGCTGCTGGGCTTAGAGCAGGAGCTTCGCTCTGAAGTCATTAATCAAGATCAGGCGATTAGTGAAATATCCAAGGCAATAAGGAGAGCTCGATCGGGACTCAAAGATCCGGCCCGTCCAATTGGGAGTTTTATCTTTGTTGGAACAACAGGCGTTGGAAAAACACATCTTACGAAAACGCTTGCCAACGCGATGTTTGATAGCCCTGAAGCAATCATTCAGCTGGATATGTCTGAGTATATGGAAAAGCACAGCATATCAAGGCTTATCGGAGCACCTCCTGGCTATCGAGGATATGAAGAAGGGGGCGAATTGACCGAAAAGATTCGTCGACAACCGTACTCTATTCTCCTTCTCGATGAGCTTGAGAAGGCGCATCCAGATGTATGCAATCTTTTTTTACAAATCTTGGAAGAGGGCCGCTTAACAGATGGGTCTGGTAGCCAAGTCGACTGTAGAAATCTGATTATCATTGGCACTTCTAATCTTGGAGCACAGTCAAGCGGCTCAGGTGGAGGGGGAATCGGTTTTTCTTCGACTCACCAAGACCAAGCGCGGCAACACGACCAGGTCCAGTATATGGAAGCCGTTGGGCAACATTTCCGCCCTGAGTTTCTGAACCGAATTGATAACGTAATTGTATTCAATCGATTATCAGAAAGAGATCTTCAGCCTATTTTGGATCGTGAGTTAAGGCTTGTTGAAGATCGACTAGCAGAAAAGTACGACTGTTCGCTTTCGTTGACAGTGGCTGCAAAGCGCTTCTTGATTGAAGAGGGGTTTCATCCAGCGTATGGAGCTCGTCCTTTGAGGAGAATGATTGAGCAAAAGATAGTAGATGATCTCCTTGTTGAAGAGGGTCTACAGGGCCACTTGGTAAAGGGTGCACACGTTTCTATTGATGTCGATCAAACCGCTGAGCAGCCGCTCGTTATAACGGTTCGAGAAAAAGAGGCTGAGTTCTCTGCCTCTGCTGTGATCGGTTAGTAGGCATACAAAGACGCCTTTGATACTGGCAATTCCCTCGGATATCTCATTTGGGAATACCGGTTCGTTAGAGTCTTAAGGGCAGCGTGAGTTGCTTACTTTTTCTCTGTCGCAAGAGCCACGTTTGTGAATCCAGCCTGCTGTACTGTCTCCATTGTAG
>RFPC01000009.1 GCA_009926305.1 bacterium | reverse complement strand
AGATGTGTATAAGAGACAGATATATGCTTTAGGAAGAATCCTTGGATTGTCTGAGCCAGCACAAGAGCAGGAGAGAGAATCCATTCGTGAGACTCTTCAGCAAATATATAAAAGCCCGAATACAATTCCTACTGAGTTTCGCTCCAGTATTACGGAAGAAAGACAGGACGAAGATAATGATAACCGTTTATTTTCGGCTGAGGATAGTGATGCACTACGGAGTGCGGCTTTGATTGCATTGACTCAGTTTCCGGATGATAAGCTCAAGCCTCCAATTTTGACGCTCTTATCGATGTATGGGCAATTAGGGGAGAGCACGCTGAAACAGGGAATGTTGTCAACGATAAACGAGAGCGTGGAACAAACCCCCGACATATTGATGAAAGCAGCCCAAATAAGAAATTTGATAGATCACGTAACTACTCTATCTCTTTCTGATGGGAAGAGTCTCTGTAAAATGTTAGCAAGGCATGAGCCCGCAGTAGTAGAGAGTCAGCTTTGTGCCCTTTTGTCGCAGTGTGGGGGACAAGAAGGGGCTAAGCTTCTAGATATTTTCGTCGAAGTGTCCCAGAATCCGATCGAAACGCAGGAATATTTAGATCATCTCTTTCTGAATCATGCTTCGCTGGATTTACGATTCTACGTCGTTTCAAAGGGAATTAGTGAAAGCGCTTTATTAAAAGGACTTGAAAGTGGAATTGAGAGAGTGCGCGAGATTGCATCCAGTGCACTTGTTGCTCAAGAGATATCTCAGCAGGGCTTGCTCGGATTAATGAGCAGATTGCGTGGTTCTTATGATCCACATACCCAGTTAGCAAGTGCAGAAGTTTTACGGCAAGTTGAAGACACCACGATCATTTCGGAACAGTTAGTTTTAGCGCTTGAGCATCGAAACGACCTCGTAGCGAAGTACTGTGCTCAAGCATTGGCTTCTTCAACTGATTTATCGGAGGCCTTCAGTGTAGTAGAAGACACACTAAGAAATCCATATAAGGAAAATAAGGCTCCCTATCTCCATTTTTTGACTGCTCTTCATCCTGAGGAAGTTTTTATTCAAACCTCTATTCTTGAAACTGTCGGAATGGTAGTAAAGGATTCTTCATGTCACCTCAACCTTCGAAAAGAAGGTATTGTTTTTATTGCAAATCATGCTCAAGAATTTGATCGAGAGCGACTGTTACAAATACTTCGAGAGCAAGTAGGTCTCTCTCTTCAGCAGTTCATTGATACTATCTTGGAGGAGCATGAGGAGAGGTAGCCACCTCATACTCTTGCCATTTTTCTTTTCGCGTAGCGAGCGGAAGAACTATCTCAAAGCGGCTGCCTCGATGTATGGCGCTTTCTACATGAACACTACCGCCGTGGACCTGCGCTATATGTTTGACGATAGCAAGCCCTAGTCCAGACCCACCCATTTGACGTGATCGAGCTCGATCGACACGATAAAAGCGCTCAAAAATTCTTGGGAGGTCTTCCTCAGCGATCCCTATTCCACTATCTGAGACGGAGAATGATACGGTTTGTCCCGCTCGGCGCGCCTCCAGTAGAATCTCACTGTCGGGACTACTGTATTTAATAGCATTACTCAGCAGGTTCATGAGAGCCTGCTCCATGAGATTAAGATTAAGACTTACAAAGAGGTCGTGATCGAAGTTTACATTCAATCGAACTTGTTTTTCGTCTAGTTTAAATAGGCATCCCTGGTAGCAACGCTCAAATAGGGTGGCTACAAGAATGTCTTCCCGTGAGAGCTCATGGTCTCGTCCCTGTCGTTCAAGCCTCGAGAGCGCAAGAAGGTCCTCAATAATAGTGGAGAGTCTATCAGCTTGTCTCGATACAATAGCAAGAAAGCGCTCAGCATCTGCTCTATTAGCGAGTGCACCATTCAGGAGTGTTTCAACGAATCCTTTAATAGAGGTAATTGGTGTCTTTAATTCGTGGGAAACATTAGCGACAAACTCTTGGTGAATGGTCTCCAGTTTTCGAATGCGACTAATATCGCGGAATACAATTACCGCACCATTGCTTAATTTCTGTTTATTGAGCAGTGGGGTTCCATGGATGAAAAGAAGCCTCTGTTGATCGTCTTCCAGTCTTATCTCGTTTTCAATCTGACCCCCTGTTTCTAAGACTATTTTTGCAATTCTATGAAAGGCGTCCTCTTGAACCACTTCTTGTAGACGTAATCCAGGAGAAATATTATCTGGAAGATTCAGCATCTTTCTCGCTGAAGCATTTATAGAGAGGAGGGTATAATCCGCATTAACCGCTATTACCGCCTCGCTCATACTTGATAGCACCGCATCTTTCTCATCTCTTGCTTCTAAGGCCGATTTTAGCTCGTCTAAAAGTGGAGAATTCAGATGGGAGTCATCAGGATCTGTTTGTTCAGCAGTTTGCTCCATCGGTTCTGAAGAAAGACTCCTTTTCTCCTTTCTCCATAACAGGAAGAACATCAAGGAAAGAAGCGTGATGATTGATGCGGTAAGAGCAGGATTCGCATCCGCCGCAAAAATGACAAAGATGAAGATAGAGAGATGCAGTATTACTCCAGTAAGCACTGGGTTGCGTAGCCGAGATTGCATCTGAGGCCTTGCCATGTGGGATCCACTCTTCGTATTTGTGAAAGTTTTTCTTTCTTCCAAAGGAAACTTACTCCTTAAGCCGATAACCTATCCCTCGCACTGTTTCGATATAATCAGAGGATGGCCCTAACTTTTTTCTGAGCCCAGCTATTTGCACATCGATTGATCGCTCTGTTACAGGATAATTATCGCCATGTAAGTTCTCAACGAGTTGTTGGCGAGTGAACACCCAGCCAGGATTCTGTGATAAAAAGTGCAGGATTCGGAATTCGGTGCCCGTGAGCATGAGTCGCTTTTCATGTAAGTGTACCTCATGCTTTCGAGCGTCAATCTTTAAGCCGTGAACGAGAACAGATTGCTCGTCAGAGTTCGATTGCGGAGTTGGTGCTGACCCTCTCCGTCGGAGAATAGCTCGAGCTCGAGCGATGAGCACTTTGGGGCTGAAGGGTTTCGTGATGTAGTCATCAGCTCCCAACTCAAGTCCAGTGACGATGTCTGTCTCTTCACCCTTTGCGCTGATGATCAAGACCGGAATAGAGGATAGAGAACTATTTCCTTTCAATGTGCGACATACATCAAGACCATTCATTCCGGGCAACATCAGATCGAGACAGACAAGCTCTGGCGGATTCGTGGCCACAAGAGTTAGGGCTTCTTCGCCAGAGTCGGTTGCGATAACCGTAAACCCTTCTTGCTCGAGGTTGTATCTGATGAGCTCTCTCAGATCATCTTCATCTTCGACCACTAAAATCTTTTCTTTTGCCATCAATCATTTCCTACTGTAGTCAGCAGACACACCAACGGTTTCCCTGGGAATCTATCACAAAACAAGAGGGAAGTTTATTTCCCCGAGGCGGTAGAGCGACCTTTCCAAAGTTTATGGGTAAATTCAACTAATTATCAGGCTTGGCAGCATGAAGGCGTCGCTTCGGGTGTTTCTTCTTCTTGTTGCTCGTTTTTAGGCTGGTGTGGTTTTGGGGCCGCCGTTTGGGAGTCCGCTCGGTTTTGTCAAAGAGTGAGAGAATTTCTCGCTTTCTATTGATAGCAAAGATCCATTTTCCATGAGCACGATAGTTGGTATCTGGTGTTTGTTGCTCAGCATAGTGGCGGGGCACATCGCGAGCATCAATCCAGATAGAGGACTCTACAATTGCAATCAGTTGTTTAAGAGCATCACCCAAAGTAAAACGAGGGGGTAATTTTTCAGTGATATCTCTGTGAAATCCGAGGCGGAGTAAGAATGTTCTCACGAATATTGGATGGATTTGGTAATGAGTTTTCTCCAGTTCAACCTCCCCGTAACCTTTGGTTTTTGAGCCGAGGTGTAAAGTTCCAGTTTTGAATCGTCGCTTATCATTTTTCAGAGCATAGAGTTCATGTACGAGGAATTCATGCAGATTTTTCCCTCGAAGGCCATAAGCCTTGGCGAGTTGCCCCTCTTTTCTTTGGACAAAGATTAAGTCTTTATAGCTCAGATACCAGGCATCTTTCTCATCACTAAGCTCTTTGGGTATGAGAACTGACTGTTTAGAACGAATCACCCTTGCTTGTTCCCAGATTTCACGAAATGCAGGGACTGCTTGCCGCAAAGACTGCTTGATTTCTCTATATTTTTTGGGAATTGCCTGGGAGCGTTGCAAGGTCAGAGCAAGCTGTTGTAGCGAAGTATTATCAAGTTTCACAGGATGTTTTCTCGATGAAACAAGCATTCTTAAACCGGCATTGCCTATCTCAGTCGTTATATCTGGGGTATTAAAAAGAATGGGATCCCGCATGTGGATAAATGAAGAAGTTTCAAGGAGCGAGCCGTTGAAGACAGGAATATCGCGGAACGTGGCTGTGCCTTTTGCCAGACATAGTTCATAGCCAAATAATAGCGCCTTCCCGTCAAGAAGATACTTCGGTACTGAACTCAGTGAATTTCGATAGTATTTTTTCAGCTTTTCAGCCGAAATCATTTTTTTTGACTCTGGCAGCAGGGGATGCCAGTCGCATAATAGCAATTCTATTTTTTCTATCACGCTCTCTTCGATAAACAGGCCCCTCGGCAGGAGTCTTAAGTGCTTAAAGCGAATTTCTTCCGAGATAATTTTTGAAGAGCTTTCAAGAAATGTCAGGATTAGGTGTTCAAAGGCATGAGATCCAGAAGCAGAAGCAGGGGAGAGAGTAGAGTCCTGTGATTCCGTGGAACCTAAAGATTCGATTTTATTCTCCTCCTGTTGTATCGCCTTCTCGCGTACCATGACTTGACGCCTCCCATAATTGCAGCTTCGGATCTCGAGCAGTTCAAGACATTTGCAGGATGCTCGTTGTAACAGGGCATTCTGAAGCGCGAATCTGGTCAGAAGTATACCAAACATCCAATACGGGCTGAAGTATGTTCTGGCTGGCAAAGAAAATAGTGGTTACTGTCTTCAGCATGTTTCTAATCCTGACTTATGCTCTTTCTCTCCGTGAGATGGTATGGGACGCTAGAGCATGGTAGCAGCAAGAGAGTGAGGGCCCACGAGTATGATGAGCAGTGTGAAGGCGAAGCGAATTTTATATGCGTGTCTTGTTTGGGGACTGGTGGCAGTAGCGGGATGTGCCTATGTCGATGTCAAGGCGCCGCTTGATAAAGATGTGAATAGAACTGAGCTCGGCTCAAAAGTCGGAACCTCTTCATCCCAGTCAGTTTTATGGTTATTTGCATGGGGGGATGCTGGGACGGATGCTGCTGCGAGGAATGGAGGTATTACGACCATCATGCATCTTGATGTGGCTTATCGTTCGTATCTCTTTGGACTCTATTCCGAACGCAAGACAATCGCCTACGGTGATTAATCGGTAAGTGATGCATATTATGCTCTTCTCCATCCGGACGATAATACTCATAGTCGCTGTTTTGTTTTTTTCAGGATGTTTTCGAGGATTTCTCTATACAAATACGGTAGAGCCCTACTGCACAAATATGCAAAGCACGCCGATAGGGGAACGACGTAGTGATTCAGGGATAGTCACTGTATCTATTCCTCGCTTGCCTGGTGCCCGAACTATATGGAATAGCAATGCGATTGGGGATGCAGTAAAGCAGGCGGATTTAGAGGAAGTCTTTTATTGCGATCGAGAACGCTTCTCAATTTTAGGTGGTATATATGGCAGTGATTCACTTGTTGTCTATGGTCGTTGAGATTATAGGTTGAGGAGAGATGTTAAGTATTAGAAGATTCTTGGGCTGAACAGAAAGGATGAAATCATGGCAAGAGAAAAGGTAGCAGTTGCATTGGTTACCCAATCGAATGGGATGCAAGAGCGAATCATTCTTTGTGATCAGGATGAGATTCGTCTTGGGCGAGATAAAGGGAATGAATTCGTCATCTCAGAGCCTGGAGTATCGCGGGTTCATGCTTCCTTGAGTGCCTCAAGAAGTGGTGTTGTGATTACGGATTTTGAGAGTCTGAATGGGACTTTTGTTAATGGTGTACGCATACACGGGATGCGTGATGTGAGTTCTTCTGAAGAAATTCAAATAGGGAAAGTTCGAATAGTAATTGAACTTGCATCGGACTATGAACCTGAGGAAATTCGTTCCACTCGTGCAAGAGCCATGACAGCTCAAATGAGACCCATAGCAGTATCTGTCCTCGTATTTGAAATATCAGTGAACGATAAGCATGAGGGAGATTCTGAGAGAGAGACCACGCTAAAGGATACTATTGAAGAATTTGACGGAATAATCGATCGTCAGATCGGAGAGAAGACTGTGGCGCTTTGGATGGGTGGAGATGGCAAAAATCAGTCCCTTCGAGCAATCAGGGCATTTCAGCGTATCTATGAGAAGCTCGAGGTGAAATCGGGCAGAGACCTCGTGCTTCGAGGAGTGATTTCATCAGGGACAGGTCTTCAGGCGACCACTGGAGCGAACGCATCTGGCGGTGAAATGAATTTAATTGGCGACCCGCTGAACATAGCGTTTGCATTATTTGGCTGTCTCGATATGGCTGGCGAGACCCTCTTATTTGATGGAAGAACAGCGGAGCAAATTCAAGACTCCGTATCAGTATGTTCGGTGGAGGGGGTTAGCACCGATACAGAGCAATTATTTCGCCTTGCTGACTTTTAATCTGTATCATCTGAGTCCATCTTAATTTTCTTTCGCCCCGACTTTTTATCAGATTGCACACGCTTCTCCGCTAATATCTTTTCCTTTGCTCGTTTAGAGCGTTTTCGTTTTTGTCTTCGAATCTTCTCTCTTTCCCTTTCTTTTTTACTCTTCTCGCCTTCACTCTGTTCTTCAAATTTTTCGCAGAGCATTCTTCTTGCCAAAAAGCGGTTCATTGCAAGGGATCGCGAGGTTTGGCAGCGCACCTCAATTCCAGACGGAGCATGATAAAGGCGAGCACAATTGGAAGTTTTATTAATTTTTTGCCCTCCGCTGCCACTCCCACGGATAAATGATTCGTCTATGTCATCCTCGAATATTCCGAGTTTGAGCATACGCTCAAGTAGCTCGCGTTCTTTCTCTAATGTGACCGGATATTTTCTCATGATACAGATAGCCGAGATGATATGCGATTAAATTATCGGCATGGAGACCAGTGTAATTCTCGTTTTCAGAGAGCGAAAGTGCTCAGTAGGAGGTTTTCTATCGGATAAAGAGAGACTTCTTTCACCGTCAGAGCGTTCTTCAGGCGTTCGTCTCTATTCTCTTACTTCAGAGTCTTACGAGAGAGCAGTCTTACCCGAGTAGTGTCCTGCTCGTGTACTGTCTTGCTAATGTACTGTCCTGCTAATGTACTGTCCCGCTAATGTACTGTCAGATCATCTAAATGTATCAAGGAAAATTCTGGTATGTTGACGTCAAAGAAAACACCGAATTCGTCAACGAATGTGAATGTTCCATCCATCGCACCAATTGGATCGTGGATCAACGTGCCACTTTCATACTCAAAAGCTTCACCTGGTTGAAGGATCGGCTGTTCTCCAACTACCCCCTCGCCTTTGACATCAGCAATCTGGCGTCCACCAGAAAAGACTCTCCAGTGACGATTCAAAAGCTGAGCGGTTACTTTTCCTTCATTGACGATTCGGATTGTGTAAGAGAATGCAAAGAGTGCTTTTGTTGTCTCACTCTGGTCCGGTAAAAAGTCTGTGCTGACAGAGATGATGATTTCAGGTGCCAATGAGTCATCATCTTCTCCGATATGCTCATCGTAATTGTCTTCTTCATAGCTCTCATCATCACGGAGAGCCTGCCCTTTGATATCCTGTTTCTGTTGGATGGCATCCTCCTGCTCTCGCTTCTCGACGCCTGTTTTCTCCGTTCTTACATCTTTCATGGCTTAGCCTTGCCTTTGTTTGTAGATCAGGTACGTTACATACCATAACACTGAACCATCATGTATAGAAAGGAGGTACTGTGGGTAGAGGTGATCTGAGATCGAAAAAGGGAAAAACGAAGCGCGGCAGTTATGGTAAATCTCGTCCAAAGCCGGCAAAGGTCAGAGCAGAGAAAGCAAAAAAAGCTTCTGAATAACAAGTGAGCAGTGTTCTCCTCATACTGTTCATCTTTTGAGTAAGAGGGATAGTGCTCTTTGTGCACCAGGTGGGTTACTCACCCAGCCTATATCTGAACTCCGATGTGGAGTTCGCTCGTCCTCTGTTTGAAATTGAGAGCATGTATTTCTATTAGGATTCCCTGTTAGTAGAAGCTGATACGCCAGAGGTCATCTTGGTCGAGATGTTTTAGGCACTCAGCGATGCTCGCTCGAATGATTCGAAATGAAAGTTTTGGATCAGCATCTACCTTTCGTTTTTCTTTATCTATTTCTAAGTAAAGAACCCCCTTTATTTCCTTATCATCCATTCCACCTCGAACTTGGATTACCGACTCTCCGGTTACTCCTCTAACTTCCCTTATGAACGGGCCTTTTTGGGGGATTGTCTCGAAGATTCCCATTCGGGGATTTTTGATAAGTTTGCTGTACTCTGGAAGGGAGACTTCACCAAAACGTAAAGCGGGCCTCACCGTCCCGTCGATTTCGATAAAAAGACATCCTCGTGAGATTCCAGTTTCGGGAATCCCTTTTTCGAGAAGGGCTTTGATTGCATACAGAGCCGTTTCAGACCTTTCGAGTTCTCGGTGAACTTCAATGAAGGCACGCTGAACATGTTCTGGACATCGTGCCAGATGTGGATTCGATGGCGGAATAAAGCTCTTAGCTGTCTCTCTATCTGAGCGATCGTGCTCTGCCAGCTTTAAGTCCCCAAAGTCCGTTGCTTCGGATTCGAAATCGTCAAATATTGCTATCTCTTCCTGAAGTGAATCAAAAAAATCGCTCGGAAAATGGGAAGCGATCAGTTTGTATTTAGAATCCCAAAGTGCTTCAGCATCTGGAAAGGAGGCATAGTAGTATGCTCGAGAGAACAGCTCTGCAATTTGACAAACGTCATTCATCCGAGGGGCATATGCCTCACGTTCCTCTGGAGTGTCGTAGTCGTGATCCTTTCTAATAATCAAAGCCTGTTTCACTTCGCGATTCAGTTCGTACTGGCGCGCGAATCGCGCTGCTATTTGATGATGAGGCATCTGAAAATAAGTCGTTATCTCTTGGTCAAAGTCGACTCCGTTGTTACGGTGACGGGCAAGCGCTTGAGAAAAAAGCTTTGCATAGTTCCAACAGAGGAGATAAAGACCGAACTGGCGAAAGAGAGTCCCTGTATAGGCAATAGATGGAGATAAGCCAAGGTGTTGGGCAATCCGATGAGCAGCCTTTGAGGAGCTCATACAGAGTTTCCACATAAGGCTTTGACTTTGTGAGGTTTCGCCAAATCGATGAATTGAGGCACTGCCAGGCTTAAACAGGAATACTTCTTCAAGTTGGGCTTGCTCAAGTTGTGAGAGAAGAAGAAGCGGTTCAAAACCACTTTGCTCAATACTTGAAAAAGGACGGAGCCTCTTTACGATAGTGAAGAAAAGGCCAGGATCTTTTTGTACATCCTCAATGAGAACCCCTGGATGGTTCGAGTAATGACCGTTTGAAATATTAAGTTGGATGCCTTTGAGAAGTGTGGGATGAACAGGAACCCAGCCATGCTCGAGATGAGCGAGTACGCCCTTTGCAAAGGGTTTCAGCTTGCCAGGGTTAGAGAGGCGTATCTTTTTGACTCTCGTTCTGGTGCTTCTCCGAATGGGCATATGAAGTCCTATAATTTTAGCGTTCTCTAAATAAAGGTCGGCATTTTAAGGGAAAAGATGAAGCTGGATTCACAGAGCAAGAGCTGCGAAAGGCTCTTTACGCTATTTGTACCAGAACCGTTACAAATAGCGTTGTAGAACAGTTAGTCTAGAACGCAGTTTCTAGCTGAATTTATTACTATTTTTATGTCGAGTTCCAAGATAGAGGGTGTTTTGATTGCTTAAGGATCGGCTCTGCATCTTACTGGTAGATAGAAAGAACGAACATCTTTCCATTGTCAGAGAGGTAGTTATGACCATTGATTATAGTGACAAAACAGGACAAAAAACAAACACAGCGGCAGAAAACAGAGAAGCAAAAAACACAGCAGCAGACCTCTCTTCGGCCTCCTTTCCAGGAACCGACTTTTCAGGAACCGACCTGCAACAATATCGTGATGATACCGTACTTGCCAGTGATGGCGTGGTTATAAAGAACACTGTACCAGAAGAAGCTGTATCAGAGGATCTTTCTGGCGCACTCTCAGCGGATTCCGTCTCTACTACAGTTATTTATCATCGAGATGGTTCAATGACATTACAAGCTGGGAGCGAACCAAACCAGTTTGGAAATAAAGAAAAAGATAGAGTTGTTGGAGAAGCTGGCGATTCGCCTGGACCATCTGGTCCCCACTCGTATTCTGGACCATTAGGCATAGAAGGTGACAACCTCGCTGGTAGAGATGCTGGTAGATCTGAAGAATTCACCATAACAGTGAGAAACTAGAGCGGATTAGGTCAGATCAGAAGCGGTTTGCCATAGACTAAAATTTTTCTTTTCAGGAAGCGGCGATCGATTCAGTGAGAAAGCATCGAGAGTTCGCTTCCCCAAGTGTACATTAATTTTATAAGCGATTATTTCTCTCCGAATCTGTTGCCCCATAGGTGTTCCCACCCCTATGATTAAAAGAGCATGGGGTATCAACGAGCAGCAAGAAAGAAGAGCGTGCCTTCTTACTGGGAGAGGGCGTGTAGAGAATTACGGCGTGAAGATCCGATACTCGCAGACCTGATTACTGCGTACCCTGATGTAACCCTACGCTCGAAGGGAACTGCTTTTCAAACCCTTCTTCGAGCAATCATCGGGCAGCAAATCTCGGTGAAAGCAGCAGCTGCTGTGTGGAAACGGTTTGAATCTGCTCTGGCAAGGAGTATCACTCCGTCAACAGTACTTTCTATTGACCAGCAAACATTACGAGATAGTGGACTTTCTCGACAGAAGATCGGCTACATAAAGGATTTAGCAGAGCACTTTGATAGTGGACTGCTACGACCTCAAACGTTTCGTTCGCTTGATGATCAGGAACTTATTCAGAATCTCACTGCTGTAAAGGGAATTGGGCAGTGGACAGCAGAGATGTTTCTTATTTTTCAACTTCAAAGGCCTGATATATTCCCGGTGCAAGATATCGGATTATTACGTGCAATAGAGCGACACTATCTGCCAGATCAATCACGCATTATGCCCTCCGATGCCCTTGAATATGGCGAACGGTGGCGTCCTTGGCGAACGGTAGCGACATGGTATCTGTGGCGAAGTTTAGATCCATTTCCGGTGGAGTATTAGCTATCAATCAAGAGTCCTATCAAGGCTCTTTTGAATTTTACTCTGAACGAAAGTCTTACGTGTATCAGTAAGTAGAGTTATCGGAAGAGAAGTGCCTTCCAGCATCGAGGAGAGCATCATAACATAGAGTGAGTTCGTTCGGAGTGATGCAATAAGGTGGCATTAAGTAGAGTACATTGCCGAGAGGACGGATAAGGAGTCCCCTTTCGAGAAAAAACGAGTAGAGGCGGTCTCGTAGAGGATTTTGATAGTTTGTCGCCTGAGCCGTTTCGATATCGAGCGCAAAGATGGTTCCTTGCGAACGGACTCCCCCAATCCCTGGAGCATTCCTGAAAGACTCAATCGCTTGCTGATGACTCTTCATAATACTCGCTCTCTGTTGGGTGCAGTGAGAGGATTGTAGAAGTTTTATGCTCGCTATCCCAGCAGCGCATGCCAATGGATTTCCCGCATATGAATGTCCATGAAAAAAGAATGTTTGACGGTCTGGATGTTCAAATGATTCATAAATCTCCTGGGTACAACTTGTAGCTCCAAGGGGTAGGAAGCCTCCTGTAATCCCCTTTGAGAGGCACATAATGTCAGGCTGAATTTCAAGCAATGAGCTAGCAAATAGAGCCTCAGTTCGCCCGAAGCCAGTCATGACTTCATCAGCAACGCATATGACTCCATAGCGCTTTGCAATGGAAAGCAAAGTATTGAGTTCTTCAGCTCGATAGATATTCATTCCGCCTGCTCCTTGGACGAGAGGCTCATAAATAAATGCTAAGACTGAGCCATCTTTGCAGTATGCTTCCAGTGCATGACAGAGCTGCGAGCAGTTCTCAACGGTTGGTATGGGGAGATGTTTAACGTCGAAGAGATAATCAAAAAACGGAGCGGTAAAGGCTCCGCGTCCGCTTACTGACATCGCACCAAAGGTATCCCCATGGTAGCCGCCTTCAAGAGCAATTATTGTTTTTCGCTTTGATTCACCCTTAGTCCGTATGAGATCAGCTTGAATAGCCATTTTTAGAGCAACTTCAACAGCAGTTGAGCCGTTATCCGAGAAAAAGATCTTCTTTTGGTTTGGTGGAAGAGCTTCAAGCACTAACTCAGAGAGCTCAATGGCTGGCTCATGCGTAAAACCGGCAAAAATACAGTGCTCTAGCTTGTTAGCCTGCTCAGCAATGGCTTCCGCAATATACCGATTACTGTGACCATGTAGGTTCACCCACCAGGAGCTAACGGCATCAAGCAGATGTCTTCCATCCTCTGTGACAAGCCATGTACCCTCACCACGTTTGATCGCCATCCGAGCAGGCTCTAAAGAATGGTGGGAAAAGGGATGCCAGAGAACATCTTCATCTCGTTGAATCAGAGACCTGCGGAGGTGCATTTCAATGGGCTCTCGCTTCACGTTAGAGAACCTCTTTCAGAAGCCGTGCATACTGAGAAACAAGACTCGGCGAAAATCCATCTTCCCAGCTTACCCGCCCCAACATTTTTGCTCTTCCCATCCCAACGATGACCGTCTCACTTTCTGGCTCAGGATCTCCGACGAATATCACCCCGAGAATCGGAATTTGCCTGTCTTTCAGCGCTTCGATCGTAAGGAGTGTGTGATTGATAGAACCCAGATAGTGGCGTGATACAATCAGAGCTGGTGACTTGAGGTGAACCGCAAGGTCTCGCATCGTCTTCTTTCTATTAATGGGACTGAGAATACCACCAGCACTTTCGATAATCAGCTGTCTGGAGGTCTCAGGCGCTACAATAGATTCAATCTTAATTTCTATTCCTTCTCGTTCGGCCGCCGCGTGTGGAGAAATTGGCTCTTGGAGGAGGTATGCCTCGGGATGGATTTTTGATTTATCGTTGCTCACCAGTCGAGAGACAATATTCGAATCCGAGTGCTCAAGGTCTCCGGCCTGTATTGGCTTCCAATAATCAGCTTGAAAGGCTTCGGTAAGAATCGCGCTTACAATAGTCTTTCCAACCCCGGTATTGTTTCCGACGATATAGATCCGCTTTTGATCTGCAATTTTCATGCGCTTCCTTCTGCTATTATATCTGTACTCATTGCAATGTTGTCCACCAGTTGTAATAGAGTACGCACTTCCGCGGGAGAATTAAAGGCGTGAAGTGATATTCGAATACGTTCACTCCCTCTTGAGACAGTTGGTGAGTAGATGGGAACTACATTCATTTTGTGAGCGAGTAGGATAGAGCTGAGCTTGTGGATGAGAGCTGTCGCTTCAGCTCTTGGTTGGGTCGGTTGTAGTATCTGAATGGGAGTAGCATTGTTTGAAATAGTAATGAGGTCGTTCGACGGATGTGTGTTCCATTCGTCAATCAGGCGTTTCATCTTGGCTCTCTCGGTGCGCGCCCTTTGAACAATCCTGTAAGAGCACTCAGCTGCGATAAGCATAAGATGAGATATGCCAGTTGAATAAATAAACGGTCTAGAGAAGTTAATAAGAAATTCCTTTGTTTGTTGTTCCGCAATAATGACGGCTCCTTGAGAGCCATGCGCTTTTCCCCAACCACAGACTCGAGCAAATACTCGGTCACTAAGTCCTAGGGACTGAACAAGTCCTTCTCCTGAAGCTCCGTAAAGCCCAACAGCGTGAGCCTCATCGACAATAAGCTTTGCTCCATACCGTTCGATAAGTTCAACCATGTCAACTAAAGGTGCTCTATCTCCTTCCATCGAATATACAGCTTCAGCGAAAACAATTACCTCTTTTTTTTGACGTTGTAGGAGATTTTCTAGGTGATCCAAGTCATTATGTTGAAAGTGATGTGATTTTGCGCGACTGAGCCGAAATCCATCTCTCATGGATGCATGAATCTGTTCGTCATACAGAAAGACTAAATCGTTAAGAGTACCCAGAGCGGAAATCAATCCGAGGTTTGCGTTGTAGCCAGAGGTGAAAATAAGCGCGGCTTCGCCTCCGTAGAAAGTAGAGAGCCATTCTTCAAATGCTTGGACGTGCTGATTGTTTCCAGCGATAAGCCTCGAACTGCCGGCGCCAGCCAACCGACTACTTGTTGGACAGGCAGTGGTAATTGCCTCTTGAATGGAGCGTTCAAGATCACCTGAGCGTATGAGCCCAAGGTAGTCATTTGAGCAAAAGTCCACATGGTGCGAAGGAAGTATTCTCAACTTCCGAAGTTCGTTTCTTGACTCTCGGTTTTCCAGTTCTTTCGAGAGGAGCTTAGCAATCATGACTTGGGGTGCAGTCCGGCTCTTTTGCAGTGAGACCCAGATGATTCAAAAAATTCATATCTTCATCAAAGTCAGGATTCGGAGTGGTGAGGAGTTTTTCACCAGCAAATATAGAATTCGCTCCAGCAAGAAACGCTAGGGATTGCGCTTCAGCAGAGAGCGAAAGTCTTCCTGCTGCTAGCCTCACCATCGCCTGCGGCATAGTAATTCGCGCTACAGCGATAGTTCTGATGAAGTCCCAGACGCTAACATCAGGGTTCCCCGCAAACGGCGTGCCTTCTATCTTTACGAGAGTATTGACCGGTACTGATTCAGGGTGGGTCGGGAGAGTCGCGAGGGTATGAAGCATTCCCACTCGATCCTGATTACTCTCTCCAAGACCTAGGATGCCACCACAACATACGGTCAATCCTGCGCTTCGCGCAGCTTCCAGCGTATTGAGGCGGTCTTCAATCGTTCTTGTAGAACAAACAGAACCATAATTCTCAGGCGAGGTATCAATGTTGTGGTTATATGCATGGAGACCAGCAGCTTTGAGTTTAACAGCTTGCTCTTCGGTGAGCATTCCAAGTGTACAACAAACTTCAAGATCCATATCGTGGACAACGCGAACCATTTCAAGCACCCGATCAAAAGCTCTGTTATCCCGCACTTCTCGCCAAGCAGCACCCATGCAAAATCGAGTTGCTCCAGCTTTTTTTGCTCGAGTAGCTGCCTCGATGACTTCATCTACTTCAAGGAGTGGCTGAACCTCAACAGCAGTCTCATGGTGCACCGACTGAGAGCAGTATCCACAATCTTCAGGGCAGCCCCCGGTCTTAATAGAGAGTAGGGAGCAGACCTGAACCTCGCCAGGATTATGAAACTGTCTGTGAATGGAAGCAGCTTGGTATACGAGTTCTAGAAATGGAGTATCATATAGTGCTTGAATTTCATCGCGAGTCCAATCATGCCGAATAAGCTCTTTGCTCTGTTCGCCATTCGCACTCATGCAATTGTTATCTCGTTCTCCTGTTCCTGATTGAATGCTCATAAATGCTCTCCTGAGAATACGCGATGTCTATTACCCCATCACTACCTGCCTCGTAACGTCAATACTTCGAGATCATGATAGAGGTATTGAACCCTCCGAATCCGCTTGAATTTATCATTATATTCCTGATCCTCCCAGACTTAGCCATAATTCTCTTATTATGTGGTGAATCATAGGGCAAAATAGGGAGCTCTTCGCTTCTTAGGAGTTCAAGTCCAAGGAGTAGCGAGAGTGAACCCGAGGCTCCGAGCGTATGACCAAGCAGCCATTTGGGGGAATAAATTGCAGGTAGAGTCTCTTGATGAAACGTTTTCTCAATAGCGTTTACTTCCGCAGTATCGCCCGTGATAGTCCCAGGTGCGTGACACAGAATAACGTCTGGAATAATTCCCCCGCTCATATTCATCGCTTCTTTCATCGACTGCTGCAGTCCTTGACCCTCGAGAGTGATACCAGTGGGGGAGGGCGTAGTTTCAATAGCAGTTGCAAATCCACTGATAATCGCCAGAGGTTGAGTACTAAAATGTGGCTGATCGTTTTTTGCTAAGAGGAATGAAGCAGCGCCTTCTCCGAGCATCATGCCACTGTTTTCTGGGTAATTTGTGCTCAGCGGCATGCATGGAAAGGGTTGATTCCAATTGGAAGTAAGCACATTAGCAGCCCGTAAAGCAGCGTGAGTAAAGGGGGTCAAAGGGGCTTCTGTTCCCACTGCGATACAAACATCCACTTGACCAGAGTTCAAAAGAGCAGCTCCCTGAATGATGGCAGCTAGACCAGAAGTACACGTTGCAGAGAGTCCGAAAGATTTCATCGGTACGATATTCTCTCCACTAATGCATGAGACCAGCGCTCCAAGTGTCGTTGTTGGAGAAGTAAGCGCAGATACTCTTCCGTTGGAGAGGAAGTTCTTCATTGCTGATTCCAAGCTGGAGGTCGGGCCACGTGAGCTGCCCACCAACAGAGAGATGTTAGGAATATGCTGAAGTGAATCATGGAAGTTTCTTATGGTTTTATGGGTAGCGAATGCTCCGAGTTGTGCAACCCGGTCCGCCCGTAAGCGGAGTTTCGAATGACTTGCCCATTCTTGCATCTCACTATTGAGTGATTCATTTACCTGTGCAGCTTTGTAGACCACTCCTTGCTCTTCAATAAGCTCACTGAGTTGTGGTTTTCCGCTTTGAAGATGATGCAGTAAATTACCATCTGGGGAGTGCCCAGCAGATACGCCTTCAGCTGAATAGATTGCGATGAGGTCCTTTTTCATGATCCTCCAACGTGTAGCACGATTGGCAGGACTTTCGAATACCACCTCCTTCTTTGTTGGTTCTTGGGGTTCGGAGGCGGATGAGGTGCCATTTTATCGCAGAAGAGCCGAAAAAGATAATTATCATGCCCGTGATTTCAGCTATTTAGGCCAAGCCTATTTCTTTCTCTTTCAGTGTCAGGTAATTCTCTACCACCTAAATTGAGAATCACGGAGGCAAACCCATGAGTGATAAGGAAGTACTAGTAGTAGTTTCGAAGCTAAAGAACTACATCAAGGATGCAGCTGGTATGAATACGTCTGGAAACGTTCCAGCTCGTTTAACAGAGATTGTTCAGACGCTTTGCAACGAGGCTATCGAAAATGCTCGTAAGGATGGTCGAAAGACAGTAATGGATCGCGATTTCCAAGCTCCTTACTCAGCACAGGAAGCTGCTTAGTAAGCTTGCCCTGCCCTTGAGTGGGTAGGTACTTTGGTGGGGGGGAACCGAAAGTCCCCCCTGCACCATTTCGGTCTTCGGACTGTATCAGAACGAACATTGCCAGTGGTATTGTTAAGCATCGTGTTGTGCTTTAAATGCGTGCGGGCGTTCTGAATCGACCATCCCACGGTATCGGACTCCCCTTCAGACAGAGGGCGTTGTCTACTCTGAGTTTTTCAGTCAGGCGAGGTCTAAGTTCTAGCCCTTTTTAACTAGGGTTCAGGGGATATTCAAAACTCTTCATAGCCCTCTGTTGGGGCACCGGGTGTTTTTGTTTTGGGTTTTTCTCCGCTCATCGTGAATTCATTTGTGGAAGGACTTGCTAGAGTTTCACCTGGGGGCTTTGAGACTACACTCCGCTCAACTCGTTGCAGGAGTTCAATCAATTTCTCGGTTTTTACGGGCTTCATCAGATAGTCAATCGCCCCAGCAGCCATGGCTTGGTACACCTCTGAATTGTCTTCTAGGGCAGAGGTGATAACCACCGGAACTCCCTCAGTCTGAATGATGCCATTTTGTTCCTCGTATGCACGAATCGCTTGAAGAACCTCTTGCCCATCAGCAACGGGAAGCATGAGGTCAAGAAAGACGAGATCGAATGGCTCGTTGGCTTCAAATGCATCGCAGAACTTATCGAACGCTTCTTCACCATCAACGGCATGGTCGTACTCCGCATGTCGACCTACGACATATTTCATCAGATGCCCCGTAGTAGGGTCATCTTCTACTATCAGTACCCTCATTGTGACTGCTCCTGAGAGGTAGAGTCGGAAGATAATCTTGGACACTTAAGTTCTGGGCGCGGTCTATGGCAAAATGTCTACTAGGATTTCCTAGTTTCTCGACGGTTATCATGCTTCATGCTAGCATTTGGTCCGAATGAACTGGAGTCGAGAGTTATGATGTTTTCAGAAGAAGAGCGCATGCTTCAGGAAACCGTTCGTGAGTTTGTGAAGCGAGAAGTAGAGCCTCAGGCGCAAAATGCGGATATGAAAGAGAGCTTCAATATTGAACTCTTTCGTAAGCTCGGAGATATCGGGCTGCTTGGAGCGTCTGTAGATGAAGAGTTTGGTGGTTCGGGCTTGAGCCCACTCTCCATTGTTATGGCACATGAGGAATTATCCGCTTCAGACCCTGGATTGTGTCTCGCCTTTCTCGCGCACTCGTTGCTCTGCGTGAATAATATTGGAATCAATGGAAGTGCTGAGCAAAAAAAGAAGTATCTTCCGAAATTGTGTTCTGGTGAATGGATTGGTGCGATGGCCATGTCGGAGCCAGAAGCAGGCACCGACGTTCTTGGTATGCGAACGTTAGCGCAGCGTTCTGAGGATGGTTACGTTCTGAATGGACGGAAAATGTGGATCACAAATGGTGTTATCGATCAGCAGAAGACTCCTTGTGATGTTCTCTTTGTGTACGCGAAAACGGGTGAAGATCAGCAAGGTAGAATCGCTCTATCAAGCTTCATTGTTGAAGGTGGCCTGAAAGGCTTTTCGGTTGGGCAGCGTATTACTGAGAAGCTAGGAATGCGAGCTTCAAATACCGCAGAACTCTGCTTTGATGATTGCCAGCTCGCTTCAGATGCCCTCGTTGGGAATGAAGGAGAAGCGTTGTTGCACATGATGCGGAATCTTGAAATAGAACGATTAGGGCTGGCGGCAATGAGTCTCGGCATTGCTCGAAGAGCATTGCAGGTTATGGTTCGCTATGCGTCTGAACGAAAAGCATTTGGCAAAGAAATCAGTCAATTCGGTCAAATCCAGCAGTATATCGGCGATAGTTTTGCAGAATTTCAGGCAGCGCGTTCGTATGTTTACCAGGTAGCCCGAACACTGGATCTCAATGCTTCGGGTGCACGACTTGATTCGGATGGAGTAAAGCTCTTTGCAGCGCCAGTGGGAAAGCGAATTGCAGATCGAGCGATTCAAGTGCTTGGTGGTTATGGATATGTCGGAGAGTATGTCGTTGAGAGGTTATGGAGAGATGCGAAGTTGCTAGAGATTGGCGGAGGCACACTGGAGGCGCATCAAAAGAATATTACGAAGGATCTGTGTCGAGATTCTACTCCAATTGATAACGCTAGATTTTGATTTCATGCGAGAGAATACCGAGCGCAAATCCCATTATTTCAAAACGCATCGAAAGGCGTCGACGTTCATTTTTGTGGCGATGCTCTTTTTTGTACTTCCTCATCTTGGGCAAGCGGAACAATATCCGACGAAACCAATACGTTTCGTCGTTTATACGAACCCAGGAGGATTGATTGATGTAACAATTCGAAAACTAGCCCAAATTATAGAAGAGAGTTTAGAAAGTGAAGGAATCAGCACTCCAGTTATTGTGGAGAATAAAAGCGGAGCGGGGGGATTGGTTGCGATTCAGTATGTGCTCCGTCAGCCAGCCGATGGCCATACGATCTTTGCTCTTACCAGCTCTGTGATCTCTAAGGCTGTCCAGAGTAAGAGGACGCAACAGTTACATAAGCTCGCCATGCTCGTCAGGCTCGTTGATGACTACGAGTGTTTGATTGTGAAGCGTCAGGGAAGGTACCTGAAGCTAGACGATCTGAAAAATGTGATGAGAGAGCCTGAATCACGAGTCTTGTGGGTAGGGCCAGCTATTGGCGGAACTGACCATTTATTTGCGGTACGATTTTGGAATGCTATCGGTTCACGTGGCACATGGATTCCATACAAGAGTGGTGGGGAGGCAATTGGGGCTCTTCTCGGAGGACATGCAGATGTTTATGTCGGCAATCCTCAAGATGTTATGGGAAGGAATGATCTTCAGATTTTAGCGGTCGCTTCCCCAAAGCGTCTTCCACAATTTCCAGCGGCAGTAACGTTTGAGGAAAGCGGAGTAGGAGAGCTAACGGGTTCAAGTTTATGGAGAGGCTTAGCCATTCATCATGATACCCCCAATAGTATCCGTGAGCAGATATTAGGTCTCATTAAGAAATCAACAGAGTCTGTCGTATGGCGGAATTTTATCGAGCAATCAGGAGCCGAGGTGATTTTTGAGAGTGGGAAGCCTTTTGATGATTTGGTAGCCCTGCAAATAGAAAGGGATGCTAAACTCCTTAATACGCTTCCAAGAGGATAAAACAGTGGATGTTCTAAAAAGACTTCACAAGGAGAATGCGGATTGAAGAAAATACCAGTCGCTTCCTGTATTTTGTGGGCCAGTCTCTTCGCATTTGCGCTTTTCCCAGTGGTTGAGGTGCTGAGGCATGACACAGCGGGTGTTGCGAGTGCGCTGATGATGCCGCTTCTTATGGGATTCGCGATGGTCATAGCCATGTTTCGAGGAGCGATGAATAACCCCCAAAAAAATATGGTCATGATTCGCGATTCTACAGGAGCCAAGAGTGTGGTGCTGCTACTGATTGGCGTGACCATAACGTTATGCATTACGGCGTATGTTGGCTTTGTGGTGGCATCACTATGGCTGCTCTTTTTAGGTCTTTTTGCACTGGGAGAGCGTTCATGGTGGTATTATCTTGCTGCAATTACTGGATGGCTCTTTACGTTAGAGGTGGTTTTTAAGCTTCTACTGCGAGTTCCGTTGCCCGAGGGTATGTATCAGTTATGGTAGACGTATCAGGTCTCATTGGTGGTATCGACGTTGTTTTTTCGCTCTCTGGATTTCTATTTGTTTTGTTAGGAGTCTTCCTCGGGATTCTTATCGGAGCGACACCTGGCTTAAGTCCTTCTATGGGAGTAGCGCTCTTAGTCCCGTTGAGCTTTCGTATGGAGCCAGAAGTAGCCTTCGTGTTTTTCGTCGCAGTGTATCAGGCGAGTAATTATGGTGGCTCGATAACAGCAATCCTTCTTAATGCCCCTGGAACCCCGTCATCGGTCGTTACTGCCATGGATGGATATGTTTTAACCAAGAAAGGGCTGGCAGATAAAGCGCTCTCTTATGCAGTATTCTCTTCTGCTTTAGGGGGGTTAATAGGTGGAATTGTGTTGCTTCTCTTTACGGCACCGATAGCCAAGGTGGGGCTTATGTTTGGTCCGGCAGAATATTTTGCACTCGCTCTCCTCGGGCTTTGCACCGTTATTGGATTTCATAAGGGTTCAATGAGCAAGGCTTTCATCGCACTTTCATTTGGACTTTTATTGAGCACAATTGGAACGGATCCAATTACTGGCCAGGAGCGAATGACGTTTGGACTGATTGAGTTATACGATGGGGTATCTTTCATACCAGTAATGATCGGTTTCTTTGCTTTAGGGGAAATTTTCTCCAGAATTGAAGAAAATCAATTGGTCCTAGCCGCTCCGGCACGGCTTGAGCGAGTGGTATCACAGGTAAGATCTATCTGGGATAACAGGCGGCTGATCCTCCGCCCCCTTTTTCAGTCTTCAGTTATGGGCACTTTCATCGGTGTCATTCCTGGTGCAGGGAGTGCCGTTGCTTCATTTCTCGCCTATGGTCAGGCAGCGACTTATGCCAAGGATAAAGAGGAATATGGAGACGGTGCACTGACCGGAGTAATAGCGAGTGAGGCAGCAAATAGTAGTTCAGTAGGCGGTGCTTTGGTGCCCCTTGTTTCTTTGGGAATTCCAGGAAGTGCTACGGATGCTGTCTTGTTGGGAGCACTTGCTCTTCATGGTCTGGCTGTCGGACCTGAGTTAATGACCACAGAGCCACGATTAGTATATGGAATTTTTATCGCAGTGTTATTAGCGAATGTCATGATATTTTTATGCGGTATGTATGGAAATACACTTTTTGTTGCTGTTACTCGCATCTCTCCAAAGGTTCTCTATCCCATTATTTTATGCCTTGCGATGACCGGTAGTTTCACCATTCGGAATGCGATGATTGATTGTTGGGTATGCCTGATTGCAGGAGGATTAGGCTGGCTCGCAAAGCGTCAAGGGATACCTGCTGCTCCAATTATTTTAGGACTCGTATTAGGATCGCTTCTTGAAACAAACTTTCGCCGTTCGATTTTAATGGGAGGTATAGAGTTTTTCTTCACGAAGCCACTTGCCTTAGGGCTTTTGACATTATCACTTTTGTGCCTTATTACGCCCTTTACTCGTTCCCGGATGAATCGTTCTAAAGCGGTGCAGTGTAGTGGAAATTGATGAATATTTAGTGAAGTTCACTCCGCATTCTTTCTGCTTCTTCAGGAGACGTAATCCCCCCATATCGACAGAGAAACGCCTCTGACGCATCGAATCCTTGTATTGCCCATAAGTGAGCTGCTTCTGGGTCAAAACCACGAGCTTTCCATGCTCCAGCTATGCGTGCCTCGAAGAATCCTAAAGAGATCCAGTCAGAAAACTCTAGGGGAGAGATATCATATGCTCTCCAATAACCCGCTTGTTCTGCATTAAGGCCTAGCTGAATCCATTCACTTTTCTCCTCCTCAGAAAAGAGATTCGCATCATCAAATGAGAAGTGATCCTTGTTGAGTGAGAGGATGTGACGCATATCGTGTGCCTGGCACTGAAGGCTAGCAGGAATCAGAACGCATGAGTCATATATGCGCTGGAGAAGATACGCTGAAAACTCCTCAATGTCTGAAACCTCGACCAGGAGTTCTTTAGAATCTTCAATCAGATCAAGCGTTCCGACCAGGTGTGAGTGCCAGTGCTCATACATTTCTTTGAGACCAAAACTATCTGCATAGTAAAGTAATCCGTTGATATAGCTTTCTCTCGCTCGAAAGTGGCTTACATAGAATGCAGCCAATTCGCGAGCGGCCTGCTCGAATCCCTCAGATCGATGGGCGAGAACGGTTAGTAGCCGTTTTGCATGACGAGCTTTTGATTGCAATAAGTTTATTTGACCTTCATACAGGTCTCGAATCAAAGAATCAGTTTCATCAAAGCAGATAATGATAGTTTCTTCTTGTTGAAACCCGCTGAGTAATTCCTCGATATAGGGGAGATGTCTAGTTGTATTCTCTATACTTACCGCAGTTTCCGCAGGCAATTTCAGAAGAGTTCGGGTCAGTAGCCTCGTATCTTCTCCATTCATTGCGGCTCGGAGTGCATTGAGGACTGAGTGAGTAAAGTTTGATTCAGGGGAGGGAGTGGGATAGCTCATGATGGTCTCGCTACGAAGTGGTACTCGCACGGGAGTAATCTTGACGCTTCTCCTACTGGAGGAGGCTTCTCCTAGGAAGGGAATCGCCACGGTACCAATAAGTTAGCTCTCTGAAAGGAAAGGTCGGCTGAAAAGCAGAAAATCTGGAGTATTGGGCGCATTAAGGAGTATTAGGTATTCGGTATCCCTTTACATTAGTAATTTTATGTCCGCTTTCTACGTATTTTTTCTCGAAAAGACTCAGAGGAATGTCTACTGAATAATTTCTTTCGACATAAATCTCAGAAAAGCCAAGAATTCGCATGGACCGCGCAAACTCTATAGCAAACGTTGGCCAATTCGTCCGACATACGATCTGAGCCGTCAATTTTGGAAAGAGAGGCGCTACAGGCCATAGGTGAACTCTCCGTTTCATATGAGATTTTTTGGGCCATGGATTGGGATAGAGGAAAAATATCGAATCAAAATGAAGTTGATATTCATAGGCGAGTTGCAAAAATGCCATTAGTTCGGCTCGAAAGATCGCAAAATTTGAGGGAATAGACGAGCCGCCATCTCTTGGAATTTCTTCCGTCAGATTCCGACTATTAGCCCCTTGTTCGAGTCTTTTCGCTGACTTATCAACCCCAAGGACGAAGCTTTTTGGAAATGTGCGGGCTAAAAATTCTGTGCTGACTCCTGTCCCGCAACCTGCATCTAAAATCAGAGAAGACTTCCCACTGCTTTCATAGGCTGCAAGCGCTGTGTGAAACGAGTTTGTGGTATGAAGGGGAATTGGCTTTCGAAAGCCGACTGAGTACCTGCTCAAGATGCGTTCCACATCTCGAGAGGCAAACGTTTGCTTCGATGTTACGTGTCGTGAAGATGTTCGGTGCTCTCGGTGAGTCATATTTTAGTATAACGTTCGTAAGGTTGAGATATGGTACACATTTCTTTGCGGTCATGTAATACCCCACCATCGCCTATTCGTCGGCTGAGTTATTTGGCGAGTGCTGCTGAGCAAAAAGGAGTTACCCCATTTTATCTCAATATTGGTCAGCCCGATGTGCGCTGTCCTCAGGCTTTTTCTGACGGGGTTGCGCGATTTGCCAGTTCACATATTTCTTATGCACCATCAGAGGGGCTTTACGAACTTCGGGCAGAGTGGGCGAGGTGGGTCAATACCATTTTAGACGTGGATACTTCCCCAGAGCGTTATTTAATTACCATGGGAGCAAGTGAGGGTTTAGTTTTTTTATTTACTGCTTGCTGCGATCCTGGAGATGAGGTTCTGACATTCGACCCTACTTATGCGAACTATCTTGGCTTCGCTGCTCAGACTGGAGTTCGACTTATATCGCTAGAGAGCAGTTTTGAGGAAGAGTTTGCAATTCCTGATGATGCAATCATTACAAAACACTTAACGTCGCGTACACGGGCGATTCTTCTTTGCAATCCAAACAACCCAACGGGGGTTCTCTATGACACGAGTGAGCTCACTAGACTTCTTGAGTTATGCCGTCGGCATAATCTGTTTCTCATTCTCGATGAGACCTATCGGGAGCTTGTATTTGATGGACGGGAGCCAAGTTCAGGTATTTCATTAGCGAGCGATGATCCTCATCTGGTGGTGCTCGATAGTCTTTCAAAGCGATTTAGTCTATGTGGAGCGAGAATAGGAGCGCTGTATATTCCTTCACCAGACCTACGCGAGAAAATTCTATATCTTGCACAGGCTCGACTCTCTGCTCCGACGATAGAGCAGTTAGCTGCTATTCACATGCTGAAAGAAGTGCCGGCGAGCTATCTTCATGATGCCCGGAAGACCTATGAAAACCGCAGGGATTGCATGATCCATGCGCTTGAGAATATCGAGGGAGTATTCTGCTCGAGAGCTCAGGGAGCATTCTATCTGCTTGCGAAGCTCCCTGTTGAGGATGCAGAACATTTCGCACGGTTTCTCCTACAAGAATACGAGCAAGATGGGCAGACGTTGTTTGTTGCGCCCGCGCAGGGCTTTTATGCTTTGCCTGGAAAGGGGAGGTCGGAAATTCGGCTTGCGTTTGTCTTGGAGGAATCTTCACTACGCAGAGCGATATCGGTTCTTCAAGGGGGTCTTGCAGTTTACAACGCGTATTCGTAGCTGCCAGGGAATGCAGTTAGCGAAAGTCATGCTGACTCCTGTGCGTGAGAAAGGTGCTTAATTATTAGCGGAGAAGGCACTGCAGGGAGTTGGTTCTTTCAAAATATGCCCTGCGGTGCCTTCTCTGGATATGAGAGTTCCTTTAGCTTAAGCCGAAGCTGCTGCCTTTGATACCTCTTGAAGCTTTGGTGCTTTCTTCTCTTTTTTCGATTCACTATTCGCTTCAGTTGCCACCTCTTCAGTTTCGGCGCCACCAGTGATTCCAAGAGTGCTGAGAATCAAACCGCGAATTTCTGTTGCTACCTCTGGATTTTCTTTTAGAAAAAGCTTTGCGCCTTCTCTTCCTTGACCTAGCCTTTCTCCTTTATACGAGTACCACGCTCCGGCTTTATCAACGATGCCATGTTGAGAACCAAGATCAAGGAGCTCTCCATTTTGACTAATACCTTCATTGAAGATGATATCAAATTCAGCTTCTCTAAATGGTGGAGCAATCTTATTCTTTACAACCTTCACTCTTGTTCGGTTTCCAGTGACTTCAGCGTTATCTTTAATAGCGCCGATTCGTCGAATGTCTAATCGAACGGAGGAATAAAACTTTAAGGCATTTCCTCCTGTTGTGGTTTCTGGTGAGCCAAACATGACACCGATTTTCATTCTTATCTGATTAATGAAGAGGATGGTGGCATTGGACTTGGCAGTGAGTCCAGTAAGTTTGCGGAGACCTTTACTCATAAGCCTGGCATGAAGACCCATTTGCTGATCAGTCATTTCGCCATCTATCTCTGCTCTAGGCACAAGAGCCGCTACGGAATCGATTACAACGAGGTCTACAGACCCTGAACTAATAAGGGCTTCACAGATTTCAAGTGCCTGTTCCCCGCAGTCAGGTTGGCTAACTAAAAGCTTGCTTGTATCGACACCTAGTTTTCGAGCATAAGAGACATCGAGGGCATGTTCAGCGTCTATAAATACAACGGTGCCTCCCTGCCGTTGACATTCGGCGGCGAGATGGAGTGCGAGAGTCGTCTTCCCTGATGATTCTGGCCCATAGACTTCACAGATCCGACCTTTTGGAAGTCCGCCGGCACCGAGAGCAATATCCAGTCCGAGGCTCCCAGTAGGTATAGACTCGAGCTCCTCGATGGCGTCACTTGCGAGGTTCATGATGGCGCCTTTACCATACTTTTTTTCCAGTTGGCCCAGAGCTGCTTCAAGGCCCTTGTCTTTGTCGTTGTTATTGTTTGTTTTTGGCATTTTACTTTCCTTCTCGATGTGAGAGGACTCCGCTCATGGAAGTCGTCTCTTTGATATCTTTAAATAATCGCAGTGTACGCTGTGGATGGTTCCTTCACTTTCCTTTTGATACTTGGGGTCATGACGAGTAATAAGCCTACAGTGGATGATAATCTAACTGATTAATGTTAGTGAAGTTCTCGAATCACTCCGATCAGGCGTCCCTGTACGGCAACATCATCGAGCGTCATTGGATTCATCGACGCGTTGGCTGGAATCAGCATTACTTTTCCACTCTTGAGCCGTCGATACGTTTTAAGTGTTGCAGAACCATCTTCTAGTAAGGCAACTACTATCTGACCATTCTCTGCATATTCTTGTTTTTTGATAACTACTAAGTCTCCGTCACAAATATGAGCATCGATCATTGAGTCACCGCTTACCTCCAAACAGTAAACTTCTCCACGGCTATCAATCATACTGGCTGGAATTTCTACCATCGTTGTATTTTCAATTGCTTCTATCGGTAACCCAGCTGCAATCGTTCCGACAAGTGGAACTGAGGTCGGAGCGAGTTGAGGAGTAGAAATATCAATAAGTTCAATCATGCCGTCATCCCCTCGGCGGATGAATCCCTTATTCTCCAATCGCTCCAGGTGAAAGTGTGCAGTAGAGAGTGATTTGACTCCTATGTGGTGGGCGATATCCTTGAGGGTTGGACCGTATCCATTCTCGGCGAGAAAATTTCTCAGAAATTCAAGAGTTTGTCGTTGTACAGGGGCAAGGGTGCTGCTTTTGAACGTGTCAGAACTAGAGCCCTCAGCAGCCCTAGAGCCCTCAGCAGCCCTAGAGCCCTCAGCAGCCCTAGAGCCACTTGATTTCGCTTTTACGGCACTCTGACTCTGTTTTGTGGCATTCTTTCTATTCTTCATAAATTCACTCTCAAGATGCCCAGCTCTCATACGTTGTAGTGGGTCTGTGTGGTAGCCTGTTGGAACCCCAAATAACTATACTATTGGTATATCGAAAATAACTAGAAGCGCAAGGGGTTTTCATAAATAATTTCACCAAAGACTATTGGTTAGCCCCAGGGAGGACTTGTACAGCTCTACTCTAAACCTTTCCCGAGAGACGTCCGATAGTTGCAACAGTGTGTTCCCTAACGATTTTTAGACATCCTGAGTTTCTATGCGAAAGCAGATACGGCTATTAATAGTTGATGATAGTCCTGGGTATTCAGAGCTATTGAAGGATTCCTCTGATATTTGGAATGAGTATTACGAGGTTCTTGTCACTCATGTGGCGACAGCAAGTGAAGCCGTTCATCAGATTGCGGCAGGCGGGGCACACGTTGTCATGGTAGATGCACATCTTTCTTGCATCAATACTCTAGAGTTCGTGAAGGAGGTTTCTTGCAGCAGTTTACCTATCGTCGTGATGAGTGAGGGGTGTTCTACAGAGTTAGACGTGACTGTGCGTGAATGGGGAGCAGCAGATTACATCGCAAAAACGGCTGATCCAGACGAGGTAGAAAATACATTGATGAGGTTAGCCGAGCTATCGACTGATACATTACATGTACATTAATTGTGTCGGTTAATCCTTATGCTCTTTTCCAAGCTCGATGCTACGCTGCATTGCTCGTCTGAGACATTCTTGGATAGTAGCTTGTGCAGTGTCTCTTTTCAGTATCTCTACTCCAGCAGCCGTCGTCCCTTGGGGTGATGTCACCTGTGCTTCAAGCTCAGGAAGCGAGATTTCTGCATTTTCATAGAGAAGAGCTGAGCCTTTTAATGTTTCATGAATCAGCTCTTTGCCTTGAGCAGCCGTAAATCCAAGAGCGCATATTTCTTGGAATGCGCCTTCGAGAAGGTGAAACAAAAATCCTGGTCCAGAGCCAGAGATGGCAGTTGCAGCATCAACAAGTCTTTCTTCAGACGCTACAATTATTCTCCCACCGAGACCAAGCAGCCAGCGAGCCTCTTGTACGCTTTTAGATGGCGTCTCACCCGTGAAGAAGATGGTCGTTATTCCACCACCATACTGGACTGCAAGATTCGGCATGGCTCTAATAATTGCTAATCTCGGCGCATGAAGGAGTTGATCAATCCGAGCACAGGCAACACCTGCCATTAATGATATGACCGTACTCTCTTTATCAGTTATGGGGGAAAGAGTAGGCAGAACTTCTGCAGCAAGCTGCGGCTTGACAGCGATGACAACTATATCAGACTTGTTACTGACGTTGTGTGTGACAAAGTCTTCGACAGAAGAGTAGCTGGCTATCGTACTTTCTGGATCGGTAGCAGCAGCGGCTAGTGTGTCTTTTAGGGAGGAGATACATTGATCTCCAACATCTGGAACCGCTCTAAACATTGGGTCGATCAGATTCAGCTCAATAGGGATATCTCGAGTCGAGGAAGAAAAGAGAGAAGCAGCGAGCGCTTTCCCCATATTCCCTGCTCCAACAATTGTAATGCTTTTTTTATCGGTGGTATCAGCCATGATATGCGCAGTATTGCAAAGAAGAGAGGAGAGAATCAATCATAACTGGCGTAGCCTGCTCTCACCGCCGCCTTATAGAGTTTTCTCTAATCGACTGGCAGGAGTATCCAGAGATGAGGTCTTCCACAGTTGCAATGTACTGAGCGAGAAAGCAGGCTTAAACCGCTCCATGAGAGGAAAAGCGTGAGCCGATTGACGTTCCATGTTGGTAGTCGACGACTCATCGCTTGTCCAGTCAAGGCTTGAATGCGCCGTATCGGACTCGGGATCGGATGAAAGACGGATTCAACCATTCGACTCCGCTCATACTCCGCATCTCCTAACTGATCAGCTTTCACGAGGGCCGTCTGTAGTGCAGTGTCCTGCTTCTCACTCTCTGCGCTTTTGTCGTCTACAAAATATACTCCAGCTCGGCTCAGGCTCGGTAAGAGAAGGAGTCCCACGAAACTCCAGAGAGTAAACCACAGGCTCATAGTGGCAACGCCTGAGACCGTGAGCAGTGAGCTTTCATGGGGAACAAGGCTGATTGCTATACCCCCTATCATCCAGAGCATACTTGCCATAATTCCTTTGATGCGAGCCCCCGAGAGAATCGCAATTCTCCTTCGAGCAATCATGACACTGAGCTCTTGCTCGCTCAGGGTCGCAATCCATCGCTCTGGAATAACAATTTTCTCATTCCCCGGTAATCCGATAATCCCACCAGTAAATGATTCTCCCGGGTCGCTTATGAATTCAACGGGAACAAAGTCATGTCGAGATTGTGCGGACCCTCTTTTCTGACTGGGAGTGAAAAGCGAAAAGAGTGCTCCCTGAAGAGCGAGCTGTAAGAATCCGAAGACAGGAAAGAGTACGAAAGCTCCTAAAGGACCAACAGCTCTCGCAGTTACGATAATGGAAGTGCCGAACAATGCGTAGAGCAGGACATGGAAGAGGCTTGCTCTTCCGAGTCTTTTGAGAAATTGAATCAAATCGGATGGTACTCTGCGATAAGCGAGAGGAAGAAGATAGCCACCAGCAAATTCGAAGGGAAAGAGGAAGAAGCTTACAACGCCGAAAAAGAGAAAAAGTTCAACGAACACCCTCTCTACGGAGGCACCTACGCCTGAAAGCGTCATGAATGGAAGTCCAGTGATGAGCGCGAGGCAGCTAGCCACTACCATCCACCCGACGCAGGTAATACCAATAAGGAGACGGGCTCGAGCGTAGGTTAACCCTTCGGTCTCAGTGGACGTGTGATTGGCGGATATGAGGTTGGGGGTACCGGCATGGTTCGTGTCGTGTGCAACTGCAGTTTTCATGGTTTTCGCCTCCTTTCGATTTCCATGCTGACAGCTTGATAGTCGCGAGAGACCTCCGATACTTTCAGAGAAGATCCGAAAGAGGGGTAACGTGTTGAAATAGGGTATTATATAGTGCCTTAGGTCGCTTCATCGTAAGGATATGCCATTGTTTTCAACTAACGAGGGTTGCCTTGGATGAATCGAACCCTGTGATAAATAGAACCCTGCGATGAATAGAAAACGAGTCTTCTGTCAACGTTCTTGGCAAGTGATCATCTTGCTCCTCTTTGGATCGCTGTTTTTCTTTCCCTGCCTCGGAGGTGCACAAGAGAGAGCCTTTCATCAGATTACGGTCACGGATATCGATGGCAATCTGGTTCCCCTCAGTAATTACCAAGGTCATGTGGCACTGGTAGTGAATACGGCTTCTCGATGTGGTTATACTTCGCAACTTGCGGGACTCCAAAGGGTCTATGAAAAGTATTCACCGACTGGATTTGTTGTTCTTGGTTTTCCAAGTAATGATTTCGGAGAGCAGGAGCCTGGGACAAATGAGGAGATAAAGGCATTCTGCAGCAGGAGCTACCAGGTCACCTTTCCTCTGTTCGCAAAGTCTGTCGTAAGGGGGAGTGAGAAGAGCGAGCTTTACACCTTTCTTACCCACTCTACGAATCCGATTCGAGAGGTTGGATGGAACTTCGAGAAGTTTCTTGTCTCAGGTGAGGGTATCGTTTTGGCTCGTTTCCCATCTCGAGCAGAGCCTGAATCAAGGACCGTGATTGAGAGTATCGAAGCGGCTTTGAAGTCTTCAGGGTGATTCTCTTCTAAGGTTGTTCTGATCGAGTTGTCTTGCATCCTCGTAGCCTGTAGTCATTTTCTCATCTCACTGAGCAAATGACCTGAATCAGATAGCACAAAGCGCTCTTACCTCTCCTCATCTACGTAGGAGATCAGGGCTGTTACGGGTTAAGAATACGGTGAACAAGGCCAGGGCGCTTCAGTTCGATACGGAGTATGCGTGATGGGCTGGGGACGCAAAGCACGTGTCGTATTTCAGGCAATAAAATGAAAGAAGGGGGGGTCGCCTGTTAAGTATCTATTTTGCTTAAAGATTCGAATTTTCAATTTTCTCTAAAACTAGGCCGAACTCATTTAGTTCAATTTTAAGAGATGATATCGTGCCGTACCCTCGAGAGGAGTTAACTGATAAGAATGAAGAATATGCCGAGTTATAATAGAGAACCATCGACCGAAATGGATTTCTCACAAGTCAAGCTACCAAAACGTCCATCCTCTCCTTCCTCAGAAACGTCAGATTGCCGCGAGACATTCTACCGAGAGCAGGTGCTCCCTTTTGCCGAAAAGCAGGCAGACCAGTTTTGTAGAAACATTTCTCTTAACCCATCTGAATGGGATGATATGGTGCAGGACTTTCGAGTAAAGGCATATGAACTTCTTGATAGGAACTTTGATTCAGACCAAGGGAGTTGGAAGGGATACCTTGGCAAGTCTCTGAAATTTAGAGTTATTGATACGCTCAGGGTAGAGAGAGGGAGGGCGGTTTATAAAAATTATCAGAAACTAGAGGAAGCCCAAGATGAGCACTTGAAAGACTCAGGGAGGCATCTACCGCTGCATGACGACCGTATTATTGAGAAAAGCCAACTCGAACCGAAAAAAGCGCAGGACGCAATTCAGAAATGGAGGGTTGTGCGACCTTCTTCTCTCTCAGGCGAAACTGAGGGCATTGCTTATGAGGAAAGTATAGAAGTCCAGGAGGAGCTTGATAGCTTTCAGTTTATGATTCGAGACCTTCCCCACCGGCACCAAGTTGTCTTGGAGCATCGCTTTGTAGGGGATGAGACTTTCAAAACGATTGGTGAATCTTTAGGGGTTACTGAAACTCGTGCGTGTCAGATATGTAAAGAAGGTCTCCAGCGATTAAGAAAGCGGTTGTCGAAGTAGGGCATCCATGACTTCTGCCACAAAGAGTTCTCTCCTCGTCTCTTCCTTGCTCGCCGCCTAGAGCTTTCCTATTGCGTTTAACTCTATTTCAAGCTCTTTGCGAGACAGTTGCTCGATGGGGAGTTCAAGAAAAAGCGTAATTCGTCTTTCAAGAGAATGAAAAACATCATCGAATACTGACTGAACCTCTTCCTCTGTTCCTTGCGCGAGTGCTGGGTCTGAAACACCCCAGTGAGCTTTCATTTGTGAGCCGAGGAAAACTGGGCAGGGTGTTGAGGCCGCGTTGTCACAGACGGTAATAACAAGCTCGATGGGAATTTCTTGAAAGTCATCCCAAGACTGGCTCTTGTAATGTGATGCAGCTATGCCGTTCTTTTCCAGGGTTTTTATAGCAACTGGATGAACAGCCCCCGTCGGTTGGCTGCCCGCACTGTATACTGAGAATCGACTTCCTGCGAGATGATGAAAAATAGCCTCAGCCATGATGCTTCGGCACGAATTTCCAGTGCAGAGGATTAGAATGTTTTTCATGAATCCGCTTATTTTTTTGTGCTATCACATCCACCAGAGGCGCCAATCGACATGAGAGATGGGGAACAGCAGGAGTTTTCTTCGTTCGAGGCATCAGCTGATAGTGAGTTCCGCGAAAAAATCTGAGCATCTTCCATCGTGTGATAGGCCTCCCACGGAATTCCATCAGGATCTTTGACCCATGATTTATCCGAATTCGCATAGCAGCATGTCGTTTCTCCCTCATCGAATAGCGAGAGGTCTGCACTTTTCATCTGTTTTCTCAGAGTCTCTAGCTCGTCCAAGGAGTCAACTTGAAGTCCAAGATGATCGAGACCAGATCTTTCTCCTCTCGTTGAAATTGCGAGGTTCATTCTCGGATCCTCAATCATCCATTTTGCGTAGTCGGGCTTTTGTTTTGTGGGACCTATCCCGAGCATCGCTGTATAGAAGCGAATTGAAGCCTCTAAGTTCTCTACCGTGATATGAAGATGTAACCGTTTCATTGTGAGCCCCTCTCAAAATTAGAGAATTCATTTACGAGATTCTCAGTGAGTTGAATTGGCAGTAAGAGCATGGATGAGATGCTCTCTTAATTACTCGCCTCTTCCCCGCTCCTCATTTTCAACCTCTGCAACCTGCTCGTCGGAGAGCTGTAGAAAGGCCAGCATTTGGCGAATGAGCATCTCGTAGTCTTCTTTCTTCCCCATGTTCAGGCGGTATTCATTAATGACCTTAATTTGCATGTCCTTTTCCCACATATCCCAGGCCTGTTGAGAGATACATTGGAAAATCCGCTCACCAGTTTCTCCAGCGAAGGGCGCTTTTGAGAGCCCAGGAAGCTCTGCTCCGAGCTTTTTACACATGACCAATCGTTGTTCTGACATATTTTTCCTTTTTTTCACGAATTTTCACGAGTGAATGAAATAAAATATTCATCATAACCACATGAAAACACTAGAAGAATTAATTTTTTCTGCACTCTCTCTCAATAGTTACATATTTGGGGCGGAATTTATACAAAACCGTGACAAGCCCTCCTTTTACCTCTGCCAGACTGCTCAACATCAAGGTTTTCCCGAAGTGGAGGTATTTCTTCGGGTCTTTTAAGGAGGATGGGAATGGAACAGGCGAGTAACTTTACACAAGCAGAGAGAAAGAGTGATTTAGACCTCGTGCGTGCATGTCAAGCTGGGTGTCAGGAAGCATTTCTTGAGCTGGTTGAGCGTTATACAGAGAAAGTCCAGCGTCTTGCCATGAGAATAACAAGAAGTGAGCAAGATGCTGAGGATGTTGTCCAAGAAGTTTTCATTACATTATATACGAAAATTAAGTCATTCCAGGGAAAGTCGGCATTCTCAAGCTGGTTATTCCGAGTCACCTCCAATGCTGCTTTCATGAAGCTTCGAAGTCGTCGTAAGCACGCTGCATCATCATACGAAGAGATGGTAGAGGTAGGAGCTCCTATCAATAATGTAAGAGAGCGGAGTGATGCTTCCGATGTGGATTATCTTTCTGTACGACATGAATTACGGAGTTTTATTAATCAAGCAATAGAAGGGCTCCCGTCCGAGTACCGGTACATTTTTGTTCTGCGTGATGTTGATGGCTTGTCGAATCAGGAAGTTGGGGAAGTTCTCGGTATAACAGTGCCGGCGGTTAAATCTCGTCTTCATAGAGCAAGGTTAATGCTTCGGAAGAAGTTAAGCCGTTATTATCAGGAGTACTCAACGAGTGAGCTTCTTGCTGCTCCTCTCGCTCGAAATGGTTGGGAGAGTGAAGAACGACAAGCAGCTTAGTGTTATCTTTGCACATTGGTTCATCTAACAGGCGGAAGCCCCTGTTTGAGGCGATTGAGGAAGGATGTTCATAACGAGCAGCCTGTGCTCGGAAAAACAGGAGAGAGTTCCGCAGAAACCGCCCGTTACGGCACTCGCTCTAGAGAACTGAGAAGAAAGAGGTTCGAAGAAAAGGATACAATAATAACTATATAACCTATTGATAATAATGAATAAACCATTTTATCCTTAAGGCGTACAGCCCCTTCGTCGATATCTCCTATAAGTCCGGGAGTATCGAATAGCACTCCTGGTTATGTGAACACGGAGTAATTTAGACGGGGTTTCATGTACGGAAAAAATGCCCACAATCAATACCAAGCGGTCCAAGTAACCATGACTGACAGGGGACGACTCCTGTTGATGATGTACGAAGGGGCCTTGAAATTCCTCCGTCAAGCGAAAGCTGGTTTGGAAGAGCAGGATATCGCAAAATTTTGCAGGTTCCTGAGTAAGTCGCAGGCGATCATTGCAGAGTTGATGAATACGCTTGATTTCGATAAGGGTGGGAAGATCGCTAAAGACCTCGATCGTCTTTATGATTTCATGTTGTTCTACCTCACAGAAGCGAATCTCCACCGAGATCCAGAGCGAATTGGGAAGGTAATCGGATTACTTGAAACGGTCTACAAGGCCTACAAAGAGATAGTGGAAGAGGAGAAAGCACAAAAATCCGCTTCAGAGTCTACTACTGAATCTCGAGACAAAGAGGAAGGGAAGGAAACTCCTCGTCGAGTACAGATCAGTCTCTAGTACGCCCAGCAACCATCAGTCGCCCTCCCAAGAGTATTTGCCGATTGAGGCGCTCATACTTCAGTCGGTTTGCCAGAGTGATAACTGGCATAGTGTGATTACTGGCACTGCTAAAAACCTCCCCAGAGCTCCCCTCCTTTCGCCATCAATTTTGCGGGCACAATTTCTTCTTTCAACATGAGCTTCCTAAGGGTCTGCATATTGTCGGTGTAGTGAAATCCGTACTGCTGCGGTGCTTTGCCTCGTCGATTTCTGAGAAGTGGGACGAGTGAGCGTGTAACCCCATCTTTTGTTTAACTAAGTTAAAACAAGCTCTGGCGGAATTTGTCATTTTCCTGCTAGCCTGTCCAAGACAGTGTTTGGTGCTCCAACTTGGTCAGTGCAGGAGCTGATGTGGCACCCTTCGGTAGAATAGGGAGAGGCGGAACAGGAGAGAGTCAGGGTATGGCAAGGGATGAAGCGGCAACGTGTTCAGCGATGTCTGTAAGCAAGACTTCTTTGGATGATGCTTCTTTGGAGGACGGCACGGCAGAGGGCCGCAGCAATACAGGTATGAGCAACGATCAGGATCGCATCAGTCAGGACTTGGCTCGCGTGCCGTTAGGGTGGACCTCTCGAGACTGGCTCAGTTACTGGACGAGAGATGACGCAGAGCATGAGAAGTCCCACCACCTTCACTTTTGGGCTCCTGTAGAGCCGCTTGATAACTCAACCCTCATAGTCTCACCGCTCAAACGGAGTGAGGGAATTACTGGTCTTCTGCGATTTTACAACTCGAATGGAACTTTGGTGAGCGAGAGCTCTATTGCCGCTCGACATGGTCAATTAGCGCAGCTCCCCTTGTCGGCATTTCTCGACGGTTGCGAGACCGATCAGGGTTTTCGTCATTCTCATTTAGAGCTCATTACGTCTTGTGAGTGCCAGGGAGAGATTCAATTCTCATCGCGTTTGAGGTCCTCTTTTCTCACCGCTGCTCACCGGCTATCCGAGCGTGAGTCTAGGGCTGTTCCGTTAACTCTGTCGACAAATTCTCGTCATGTGGTGGCACTGATCAATCCGCACGATGTGCAGTGTGTGGTGAAGTGTCGACTTTTCGTCGGCACACGGAGTCCTGAAGAAGTCTGTCTATTGCCTCCCCATGGAACGGTGCTGATCTCGCCAGAGGTTCTTTATGCGTCAGTGATTAACGACCTGAATAAGAAAAAGAATACAGAGCGATCAGTGGGTGGACAAGGAGCACAAAAGCGAAGTGGGTCCCGTGATGCCTCCAAGCGTGCGCCGCACGGGAGACATTTTTCTGGTCCCATGCAAGGGAGTAATGATGCCCTTCAGGCGTATTTAAAGCTGACTACACGCTCTGGAAAGTCTTTGGGGTATCAAATTCTTGAAGAGCGCAGTTTTGGGCAAGATGGGCGAACGTATGGAGTGTTAAGCTGATGAGTGTGTGGAGTTGGACCGGATTCGTTCCATGTGGTGGTAGTGCAGCTGCATCTGTGGGAAGGAGCACTCCAGATGTGTTACTTCATTTCTTCCCATTAGCAGAGGGTGTTACGGCCCCGCATCCCGTAGAGGCCGTTGTTGATCTCTTTGCTGCGGGGCGATTATTAGGACGACGGTCTTTTGATGGTCTGAGGCTCAATCAACCAGACGGAGTTGATCTTGCTGATGTATTCCCCGAACTCTTCCGTTCTTTAAGAGAGACCGCCTCGCGGTCTATCTCTAAGGGTGCTATCACGAAAGACCCTAGAGCTCGGGAGTTACGTGAAACTCAAAATGAGAATGTGCAACGACAGCAGGGGGCGAGCCCTCAGTGGAATTTAAGTCATCTCACTGCGGTGCTGAATAAAAATTCAGAAGATGGTGAACATTCGGCTCATGAAAATGAGAGAAAAGAGATGCTTCCCAGCGGAGATTTTGGAATTTCAATTCAGCTTGGTGCAAGTCAACCTCGGGTCGATCTCTCTCGTTCTCGGATAGTCATTGAGATACGCTATCCCTCTCATACGCTTCGGTATCACGCTGTTCAAGCGGGACAAGAGCTTGGATTGAAAAGCAAAGATGTTCTTCTTTCCGATGAAATTTCTATTTTTGCGCAAGATGGCTTTGAGACTCGAGTGGTCGAAATCAATGCGGACCCAGTTGATGAGGCAGTTCGACAAACATCAGCGCAGGGCGAAGAGGGTGAGGCTCAGAGTGCGGAGGAATTTGCACAGAGCTCTGCCGGATACAGTCTGGCTTCGTATGAAGTCTCCAGAGGGCACCTTCCAAATTCAGGAGGACGCGTCTCTCGCTTCGGCTTCGAGTCAGCGGGTAGGCTTCCAAGGGCAGCCCCTTTTGAGAGTGATTCAGGTTTTGAGGCTGGAGATGGAATATCTCGTTTCTTAGTTCGTTATGAGTCGGCCTCGTCTCTGCCAATTTCTGTGAGGTGTTTATGAAGATTACGATCTTTTCCCCGCACGGGGAGCTTTCCCCAGCGTATGCTACTACCTACATGATGGTGCACTATCTCCACTCGCTCTGTATGGATGTCACTCAGCTGCAATGTAATGGTGCTTTTTCGGTCTGTGATAGAGATGTGGAAGCGGATGGCGGAAGGACGATTGAGCATTGTCTGCGGTGCAGCGCCGAACAGCGAAGCTTTACCGATTTTAGTGGAGCACGGGTGCGGAAAGTCACCGATTTTCTGGCCGTTGATGACCTTCAGCAGAGCCGTCAGTGGGTTCTTCAGCGAAGTGCGGAGGAGCTCTGGAAGGGCGAATGGTTTTCGATTCCAATCGTCGAGCTCATCGAAGCAAGCTTTCAGAATGTCTCTGGCGATTCGCGTCCTCGCTTTGAAAGTCAAAGGCACGCTGCCCTCATTAGGCGATTGGCCCTGGCTGCAATCCGCATGACAGTTGCTGGAGGGAAGTATCTGAATCAGCAGCGCCCCGACTGGCTCTGGGTCTCATCAGGGGAAGACATGCTCACGAAAGCACTTCTTTCTTCAGCGCGGGTGCAAACATCCGCAAAAACAGGAATGCAAATTGTTCGTTTTCAGTCTGTTCTTGAGGGCCAGATGGTTCTTGCTCATCGTGATGGGGACCATCAGCCATATCGAGTTCAGAATATTGTTGATTCACTTATTGATGTTCGCTCTGATATTGAGACTTGGCCCAAAGAAGTGTTACATGAATTCGATGATTTCTTCGGATATCTTGGGATCTCATGCTCTCAGCTGAGTCTTCCAGTAGCTCGCTAGTAACGGTAATATCAGATTTGTAATCATACTGACGCTATGAAATTTTCTTCAAAGCACGAAAATATTCCTGAAGATGAATGGGTATGGGGACGAGAGACCCTTGTGTGGGGGTATGAAGCAGACCATGCGTATACGCTGAAGATATTAGCTCCCAAGGTCGGTCGAGAAGGCTGCCTCAGCCTTCAGTACCACCATCAAAAGAGCGAGACGTGGTTCGTCCTTTCAGGCCAGATTTGGGCTCTGATGATTCAATCCGGTCAAATTATTACTCGAGTTATGAGCAAGGGCGATTTTCAGAATCTACCGACTGGGACGGTGCACCGCATGATGGCGATTACGGAAGATGCCAAGGTGTTGGAGAGCTCTACTCCTGATAGGCATGCAGCAGATAAGTCAGTTCCAAAAGATGTTGTGCGATTGCACTGTGTTCACGGCCGTGATTGTGAGGAGTATGAGGCTCCCGAGGGGAGACTTCTTGTCGAAAAAGCAATTCTCGTTACCGAGGAGGCAATCAGGCAAGTAGAGCTTGGGCACATTCCCATTGAAGATGGATTAGATCTCTTGGAGGGTGGGAGCAAGATAAATTTTTAATCTTTCCTTCGCCTTAAAATATGACCTTCCAAGGATTGTGCTGTCGTTAACAGGGAATCTTAGACTGTGACTCTTATCGCAGTGACTCTTATCGCGGGTACATGCCCAGCTAGTCGGAGTGCAGATAGAGCGAGCTTGTGTATGAACCATTAGACTGGCAGGTGGCTTCCCGACTTTGAGTTCACTACTATGTTTCTGGGATAAAAAGCACTACGTTTTTGTCATCTGGCAAAGTCGGGTATCGACTAAGGTTTAATGGCTTACATGTTCTTGTTTTGAACATATCTGCTGTCATTCGTGAGATGATTCGGTGTGGTTTTGCGCCTCGCTGAGGAATGGCAATCTGATAAAGAATTCCTGGATTGTTTGACCAGATGCACTGAATATTTGGGTCAGCCTTCTCGTGAGGCTTGTCAGCGACCCGTAAAAACGAGAATCCGTTATTCCTAGAACCGAACGAGCGTAAGGCGGCTGGAGAGAATGTCCCACTTCGAGAGCTGGTAAGAGGCGTAAGGGTATGCTGCACTTCTAGCGTGATTTCAGCATGTCCCGTTGATGTTGGCCCCACTGCTCCATCACTCGCAAGTGCTGCTGTGGGAGTGCCCGCGGTCAAAGCAAGAAAGACGCAGAGAGTAAGCAAACGCTTGCTGGTGGTTGATTGGCTTTGATGGGTGGTTCGGGGATAATGGGGTCGTCCTGACATACGATATGGCTCCTTGCGTCAGCTACTCCGAGCAGCAGCTATTCATTATTCGTTCTCGCTATAGTCTTCCCCCTTCTAGAATCCCCTCGACTTTGTAGCGAATATGTTCTCTCCCGCTTGTTCGGAGGAGATATTTTGGATGACACCACTCCTTGAGAGGGTTCTTTCCCCCTCACACTATAGGGTTTATGCCTCAAATCGCCAGAGGCTTTCTTGAGGGTGAAAAGAGAGGATCTGAACAGATGATTCTGCAATATTTTGGGGAAGATATCGGGTTTCGGGCAGTCGATACAGCATGTTAGACTTCCTGCATGGTGCGAGCTTGTCAAAAATCGGTCTGGCTTTTCTTCCCGCTGCTGCTGGGTTTTCCATTCCTTGCATTTGGCGATGTTATGATCACCCTCTCTTCTGATATTTCTCTTGGAACGTGGTCTGGGACAGGGGGAGTCAGCGGGACGTCGTCTGTCTGTGTTTATCGAAGTGATAGCTCTAGTTATTCAATCACGCTAACAAGTTCCTCGGGGGATTTTGAACTGCAAAAGGTTGGTGACACCATTCCGTATACTCCTTCTTTCAGTGATTCAGGCGTATCGGGAACGTATGTCACCCTTTCTTACGGCACCGTGCAAGACTTTAGTGGTGCAAACACTTCAAGCAGTTCGTGTTCGGGAACTTTTAATGCTGGATTTCGGATAGAGATATCAGAGGCAAATCTATCAGCAGCTACGCCAGGCTCATATTCTGCAACTCTGACTCTTATGTTGACACCAGGATAGGTATAGATTTGGAGGAATTGATGGGAGAGTTCGAGCATGGAGGTTCGGTGAAAACAAACAAGAATATCCTTGGTGGAGGATTGCTATTGAAGTTTGGATTATTTCTCATCCTCAGTACAACGATATTTTCTTTCTCGGTTGCCACACCCTTGCATGCTCAAGTCACGGTCAATAACGTGATAGTTACTTTTCTTCCAACAAAGCGACCGATACAAAATGTTCTTGTCGGAAACTCCTCTGAAAATCCCGCCTATGTTCTTGCGCACGTAGAAGTAATCTTAAATCCAGGAGAGCAGGGGGATAAGGTTGAGCCTTCTAAGGATATACTGGTGTCCCCGAAGACATTCTCAATCGAGCCCTTTGGAGAGAGGGCTGTTCGTATGCTGTTAAGAAAGGTGCCGACTGAAAAAGAAAAAGTTTATCGCGTTCTCTTTACGCCGCAAGACAGGGGATTCGGGCAAGAAGTGAAGGAAACGGTCAGTGGGCGAACAGCAAGCATCCGTGTTCTTACCGGTATGGGGGTGCTTGTATTTGTGCAACCCAAGAATCCACTGGGGCATTTAAAGTGGAAGCGGACAAAAAACAAGATTACTTTTACAAACGTCGGGAATGTTCATGTCGAACTTGGGGAAGGGAAAATGTGCGTCAATGAAGACTGTAAAGAGGCGCCGCGTAAGAGAGTTTATGCGGGACAGACCTATGAAATTCCTGTCAAGGCAGATCGGAAGATTGAATACTTAATGAGAACGGGATCTTTAGCGGGATTTGAGGCGGTAGAATTACCAGCGTTAGAGGGAGAGAGCATTGATGGAGAATTTATTCCGGGTAAGCGAGTTGCAGACTAGCTGTCTTCAAACAGCTGTCTTCAAACAGCTGTCTTCAAACATGGGTAGTTAAGTTATGATTCAAAAACGAAAACAAGGAAGCTGTTTTTTGTTTGTGTTTCTCATGTTCCTCGCAGTTGCAGCAGGTGCTCAAGATGACGTACGCACGGATAGTGAGGTCATAGAGGTAACACATGATCGTATTCATGTTCAAATCGTTGAAAGAGGTGTGGGGGAGTCTTGCCGCATGGAGGTACAACATCCGGCTTCCCTAAGTACACGTTCCTTTCGACTGGCAAATCATGAGCGACTGGTGGTTGACTTGAAGGGAGTGGTATTGCCTCGAGGACGAGTAGTGAGGGTTAAGGATTCCTCCTGTGTATCAGCAGTCCGTTTTGGTATCCAGCCGAAGGCCTCCCGAATCGTATTCGATTTATTCGACACCATTCCGAAGAAGTATGCGCTAACACCCCGGGATAAGAGCTTCTCACTTGTCATTGGAGGCGATTCAGAGAGTGCTCCTCTTGATGAGGTTAGCGATCGGGGTTCAGCGGTGAAGGATGCGAAAGAGATTCCTGCTCCTCGGTCAACTGATGAGGTGGTGTCTCAAGTCGCTACTTTGGAGACTGAGAAAGCTCAATCCGTCGTTGCGACGGATGAGAAGATGAATCGAATGGAAACCACAACTGTGATAGACAGTGAACTTCCAATTCCGAGGGTAGCTGAGCTCACTGATGAAATGGATGAGCATCTCACCGGTGTTGAAGCCCCATTTGCTCTCGATACCCCGGTGATCGAGTTTTCGCGAGGGGATAGGAGGGTAGCAAATGTTACTATTTCGAACACCAGTCAAGTTCCACTGACGTTCTCTACGGGTAGTTTTAGGATTCGAGATCCAGGACTTTCAAGTGAGGAGCGCGTTGCTGATAGTAAGATGCTGGTTTCACCGAAGATGTTTTCATTGGAGCCTGGGACGCGTAGGCAGGTTCGAGTTGTTCTCACAGGACCTCCCTCCGCAGCAGAGGATGTGTTTCATGTTGTGGTAACAGCCTTGGAGGGGTTTGAGAATATCAAGGTAGCTTTAGATCGGGAGGAGTGGGCAGAAGGTGCCATTCAAGGGAGAGCAACCGTTTTAGTTCTCGCTAGTCGTACGGATACGCTGCCAGAGATGACAGTACGCAATGATGACTCGGGCGCTGTTATCGGAAATAGTGGCAAGAAAAGTTTTCTCCTCGATGGTATTTCTATCTGCCCATTGGATGGTAAATGTACCACCATTGCCAGTCAGAGATTGTTTCCACGGATGGAGGTGCAATTTGATGTGCCAGAAAAGGGATATCTTCAGTTCTTGAAAGTTGCTGGAACGAATGTTCAGCCACATCGTATTGAGGTTCCCCTCGAGAATATTGAGGGTAAGGAGTAGCGCCGGCGATGTATTCCCTCACACTACATCCACAGTACTTAGGGTTGTTCAGGAAGAAACTTCCTCTGAAATGGATTGCATTGAGTCTAATGCTATTCATTTTCTCTGTGGCCTCGGTGCGGGGGCTTATTGCGCAGGAGAAACCATCCTTAAATGAACTTCAGGAAGTAACTGATGAGAAACCTGAGGCTGAGCAAGACGATATGCTCTTTGATGATCGAGAAGAAGAGGGTGTCGAGCGTACCTTATTTGACTTATATGCATCAGACTCATTTACTGGAGGCATCCTCGCTAATTACACCGATGCTTGGTGTGAAGTTGATGATCCAATAGGAGCGCTTGAACAACTTCCAAATATTCGTACTCAGCGGCTTGAGGATGCAAGAAGCCTTCTTCTTGGGCGGATAGAAAAAGAGCGGTCTATAGAGGGTATTGGAAGAGTTCTCTGTGATATCTATACGTTCCGTCTTGTTATTGAACTCGAGCCGCAGTTTTTTACTGCTGAAACAATGGGTTTACCAGGGTATCTTCCTTCTCCTGAAGGTGGTTTTTCTTTTCAGCAAAATCTCGGTGTTGCAGCAACTCGTGAGGTGAGTGGTACTACTCAATCTGCGTTTACTCACCGTTCTGTTATTGGCAAGGGGCGATATTTTGGACGCTTCACCGGTGCAACTCGGCAAGATGGAAGTTATGAGTTGCTTGAGGCATCAAGTTACGGCTATATCGGAGATTTCGAATTCGGAGCAGGCTTTATAGAGACAACGGGGCAGACGTTTACCAATAGCTTACAGTTTTTAGGTCTGCGCGCTAAAACGTCCGATAAAGTTTTGTTGGATCCCCAGGATGGACGAGGGAGTGTTTTGCAAATCTTTGTCCCATCTCGTGCCCGAGTTGAATTCTATCGAGCTGGTCGTCTGTTGACGGTGCAGCTGCTTGATTTTGGATTACAAGAGATAGACACCAGTCGCTTCCCACAAGGAAGTTATGATGTTGATGTGGTAATTACCGAAACAAATGGTGATGTTACGACAGATAGGAAATTTTTCACGAAGTCAGGTTATTTAACGATTCGTGGACGTCCTTCGTATGACTTTCAAGTAGGGGTTACACGAGAGGAGTTTTCACTGGAACAAACGCCTGTTGCTTATGGTGGGGTACAGTGGAGAGCGAGTGATTACTTTGATCTTGGCGGTTCAATTTATGGAACAGATCGATTAGCTGTTGCTCAAGCTCAGATGAACGGAATTTACCGTGATACCTTTTTCGAGGGGAGTTCCTCGCTCTCTACCCGGGGAGATGCTGGTATTAATGGAAATATCTCCTATACCTTCTTAAATGCAATGACTCTCAGCGTAAGTGGAGCAAAGACCATCAAGATTTCTAACAAGTCTCGACTAGCGAATCCTTCTCCGGCCCCGTTGCCAGAAGAAGAAGAAACACCGAACTTCATTGCAGATAGACAGCGTTTGCGAGAACTCTTGTTTCAGGATCGCTCCTTTTATAGTGTCCGCCTTCGGAAGGGAATTGGGGCGCTAAGCTTTAATTACCAAATGCAGGGGGAGCGAGTTGGAAATGGCTTGCTGAGGCGCTCGCGTGGTCCGGCTGTTGGATGGCAGGTTTATGAGGATGGAAAAAACTTCGTTCGCCTCAATGCGCAAGTGTTTGAAACGGAAAGAGGCGGTGCGAGAAGTGGGACTCTGAGTTATAGACGCCGATTCACGCCAGAATGGAGCTTCAATTCTCAAGTCGGTTATTATGATCGAGAGGAGCAGGAGGAAGTTGTCGGGTTGTTGACATTAAACTATGTACAACAAAAGCGAGCCATGTATGACACAAGGCTATCTCTTAGCTCTGAAGCGCGTAAGCGGAATGGGAATCTCGGTGAAGACGGAAATGGAATGGTATATTCCCATCAGCTGACAGCCGATTACGGTGGAGATTACTTGTACGGACGAGGATTTATCCGAAATCAGCAGGGTGGAAGTGCAGGGAGTAGCTCTTTCGGTATTAATGCCGAAACTGCTGTTATTGTTGGTAATGGTGGGACAGCGGCACTCTCCTATCCAATGGCTCAAGAGGCGGTGTTCATTGCTAATTTAAAGGGGAACATTCCAGGAAGGAAATTTGAGCTTCTTTTGAATAATCAGAGGTATGATACGATTACGAGTGGTAAGCGCTCGGCAATTAGTGTACCACCCTTTCAAATTTATAAAGTTTCAATCAGACCAACAAATCCAAATGAATTGATCGATTATGATACCACTTCCTATAGGCTTACCTTTTATCCGGGTAATGTCATCGAGAAAACCTGGGAAATGGTGAAGATAACGATTATACTCGGGCGGCTCGTTGATGAGGATGGGAACCCTATTGCGCTTCAGAGGCTAAAAGGGACTCGTGAATATGTTGCTACTGATTCTGAGGGGTACTTTCAGGCTGAGCTGGCTGGTGATGAAGAATTGAGTGTAGAAGTCAATGGAAAAACCTGCATACCTGAGATGCCCTCATATCAAGAAGAAGACTTCTTTACTGACCTCGGAGATGTCATTTGTAAGTAGTATTTTCTAGTCATCTTTATCACTCTGAAAAAATGGAGAAACTTCGTAGTTATGACTAGTAATTTCAGAAATATTCTCTCTACGGAGAAGCACTCGCGTTCTTCGCAGGTTTACCTAAAAAACGTGCTTTTCATTGTGGTGGCTACTCGATAAGCATAGTTAAATCATTACCTTATGTCGCCTCAAGCACCTCTCGAGGTTGGTTCGCTACCATTCGTAAAGAGTTCATTCAGCTGCTCCGATCCCTTACCTTGAAGGTTGGGGTATAGACCTTCATGAGAAAGCGAAGGGACGTTTCCTCATTAACAAACTGGCTAGGAGCCCTTAGAGAATGGAAGCTGTACGGAAAATAACTTTAGTACTAGGAATGGTACTTTTCATGAATGGAACGGCGCTTGCCGCAACCAACCCTTCAACTGCGACTGAAAATTCATCGACAGGAACTTCAGACCTCAGTGTTGGTATTCCCGTCTTGTATCGCATATCAGCGATTGATGATTTAACAGAGGCTACTTACGTAGACAATACAAGCTCACCCGCATTATCAATGAACGATGATGTCTGTGTGTATACGAACCACGCAACGAGTGCAAACTACAACATTCAGTTTACAGGAAGTTCGACGGCTACAACTACTGCCGTAAACACTGGTAATAACTCGTCAGGAAATATTTTTGCAATTTCCAACGGTTCAACCGACCAGCACATTCCTTATAAAGTCTATTGGAACGATGCTACTGGAACTACAGGACGTACTCAAGTAGGAACAGAGGGGGGATCACAGGCATCTACTGGCTCCAACCAAACATCAGCTTCTCGAGATTGGCAGTGTAGTACTGAAAGTGGTACGAACGCTAACTTCTCAGTAGATTTTGACCGCGAAGATATACTCGATGTACTGGCAGGAACGTATACAGGAACTCTAACCATCACCCTGTTACCTGGAACTTGATTGGTAGTGTAGTACCGGAAACGGTCCTAAGGGGACAGGTACGAGTACGAGGAAATTAACAACACCGCCAGTCATATTACCCAAAGCTCTCTTGAGTTGCGTGTCTGAAAAGATACTGACTCAAGGGAGCTTTTTCCATTTCACCTGTTTCGAGTAAGAGGATAGCACTTTTGATCTGGAGAGAGATTCTGTGTCCGTTACTTAGAGCTTGCAACTATCACAACAAAAGCCAAGTGTAAGCCACGTTTTCGTTTTGGCTTAGTTCGGTTTACTCCTTTCACTCCCAATGTCTTCCTCGCTCCTTTGGGAGGAAGACAAAATCTTCAAGAATGTTTAGTGATTACATAATTTTAGCAGGATAACCTGCTAAAATTATGACTTTTCCTCGTGTGAGCGCATCTAAATCTCTATGGAGAGGGACTATTTCCACCAGATCAAACCGCGACGAAGAACGGTGCGTTTAGTGCTGCTAGCTATGCTGTGGGGTATGGCGGCTGTTTATGCCCTTTTTCATCCAATCTGGCTCTATTCCCTTTCAAATCCTTCCGGCCCTGGAACTTCATCCTCTTCTGCGTCGTTAGATGTTGATATCACTATTCCAGTCTTATTTCGAATCAGTGATATCAGCGATCTGAACTTCGGTAATTTTACTCAAACTGGAGCATCGAAGATTACTCTGGATGATGATGTATGTGTTTATACGAATGATTCCAGTGGTGAATATCGGATTACGGCGTCTGGTAATGGAACAGCTTCAGCATTCACTCTTTCGAAGTCTGGGGATGAGTCTGCTCTTCTCTCTTATGTCGTGAAATGGAATGCTCAGTCAGGAACGAGTGGCAACTTTGATCTCACTGCAGGGGTTACGTATCCAAGTAACCTGAGTGGTGCTAATACGAGTTCTTCATCCTGCCTTACCGGACTTTCATCAACGGGGAATTTTCAGGTATCAATCTCTGTTGATGATATTCTTGGTAGTAACTCAGGAACGTACACTGGAACTCTGACGATAAACATCTCAGCTGCTGTCTAGAAGTAGCATCCGAGCAATTATTGCGATTATAGGGAGGGCTCTTTATCTATCTCCGTTAGAGCACTTCAATCTCCATCTTCCCTGACCATTCAGTATGGGGTGTAAGCGATACAACTGATGCAGCAATCGCTGGTTCAAGACAGACAAACGTGCGATAGTCGACGGCCTCCATGTCTTCTTTCTCCAAGCAATAATTGGGTTCGGGACTCCAGAGTACAACCTCTGGAAAGTTCTTCTTTGATATTTTTAATGAAATATTTTCTAAAGTGTCTCTTATGTGAAAGGTGTGTGGAGCCCCCAAGTATACTCTATTCATTGGTTCCCCAAGCCGCAAGATCGCCTCATGCTCTGACTTGATAGTGAAGTTATGAAATGCATCTTCGTATTGTAAGTTATGAAACCCAGTAATTTCAGCGGAAGAGATATCTCCGATATGAAAGTATGGATGAAATCCTCCTCGAAAAATCAGATCGGAGGCACCAGTATTCAGCACAGACAGCTCGCAGTGCAGCGCTTGCTCTAAGAGTGTGATATGTAAACGAAGGGCAAACTTTTGATCCGGCCAACAGCCAGTTGTTATTTTCTCTTCAGAGAGTTCGAGAATAATCTTCGCGCTGTTATCTTTCCTGACAGAAGCCTCAATCACCGTCCAAGGCAAGTGTCTTGCAAAACCATGAGCAAGCATAGAATCGAGCGGGGGACTTTGTGTTAGCTCTCGTCCACCAAACTTTGGGAAGATTATCGGTACGCCACCGCGAATGCTGTCGGCTTCAAATTGACTCTTCCGACTGAGATAGAATACCTCATTTTTCCCACGTGGTCTCCAGGAGGTGATGTGGGCACCCTTTAAGAACATTTCAAATGCGCCAAGAGCTTCATTGCGAATGCACAGCTTTGTTAGGCCATCAACGCCTTTTTGAAAAGAGAGGGCAGGGCACTCTCTGCTAAATTGCTTGTTGAGTAGCGCTATCTCACCCTCAGAATCCCCATTATACGATGCGTTTCGATCTAGCACAGACCTCCGATATCAAGAGCATTCTCTGGTTGAAATCTCACTTTTTTCGGAAGAAGTCCTCCGGCCCATCTTTCAAAAGCTGCATGAAGTCCGCATCCGATGAGAGAATGAGCGTTGAATCATTACCGAGCCCTTCGCGGTATGCTTCAACAGTTCGATAAAAGTCATAGAACTTTTCATTCTTCGAGATGGCATCAGCATAAATCTTTATAGCTTTTGCCTCTGCTTCCCCTTTTATAGACTGAACCTCCCGATACGCCTCGGATTGAATGGACTGCAACTGTTCGTCGGTCTCCCCACGAATCTCCTCACGTCGACCACTTCCAACCGAGCGGATTTTTGCTACAATTCTATTTCGTTCAGTAATCATTCGCGTAAAGACGTTTTCTTCTACTGATTTTTCAAGAGCAACACGCTTTAATTGGATATCAACCAGGTCAATTCCATATTTTTTAAGATCCTCTTGTGTTTGGTCAATTATTCGCTGGGTAAGAGCTTCTCTTCCGAGCGCAATTTGCTCAAGATCCCCGGATATTTCTTCATCTGCAATTTGCTCAAGTGCCTCTTGGGCTGCAAGCGCATCACCTGAAAGCTCACTATTATCTTGGGACAGAGCTTTTGGGGAGTCAGCTTTGTCTTGCGCAAACCGTTCAATGATATCATTGGTGTTGCGGACGGTCTCAACCAGGTCATTTTCGGCAATTACTTTGTTAGTTGCACCAATGATGACCTTACCCAGACGTCCGTTCACTTCATCCATATCAGAAAAGGTTCTTCGGAGGAGTATCGGATCGGCTATTCGAAACCGTGCTGTCGTATCGACAATAATATTGTTCTTTTCTTTCGTGGTAACCTCTTTCGGCCTTCCGTCCCAGTTGATGATGCGCTTCTCGAAAAGCTCAACGTGTCGCCACGGCAATTTGAAGAAGAGTCCTGCGTCTTTCTTCGCAGGCTCAATGATCCGTTGGAATTCTAGAACTACAGCCTGCTTTCCTTCTGGAACGATGAAAAAGCAGCTGTATATAAGGCCGCCGACTATAAGTACGAGCAGCGCGAAAAGTGGTCCGAATCTTTGTATCATGATGTTTCTTCCTTCTTGGTCCAGAGACTAATTCTTCAAGTGCCTTTTAACGTGTCTGTGCTGTTGGAGAGCGTCCTTCATTT
>RFPC01000008.1 GCA_009926305.1 bacterium | reverse complement strand
GCTCCACTTGCCCAAAAGATAGACCATGAACATTATTTCCCAGAGGAATTGCTCCCTGAGTTAGCTGAACTCGGTTTTATGGGAGCGACAGTTCCAGAGCAACTTGGGGGATCCGGTCTTACTCAAGTGCAGTACTGTATTCTTATTGAAGAGCTAGCAGCAGCCTGCGCTTCCACCTCGATCATCGTGAGCGCACATAGTTCTTTGTGTCTTGCACCAATTGTGAATTTTGGAACACCTGAACAACATGCTGAATTCGCAACTCCACTTGCTACGGGAGATCAGCTCGGTTGTTTTGCGCTGTCTGAACCGGGGACGGGCAGTGACGCCGCTGCTCTGACCTGTCGATATGAAAAGAACGAGGCGGGCTTCATTGTGAGCGGAACAAAGAACTGGATCACCAATGGTCCGCGAGCCGATGCGTGTGTGCTTTTTGCCACGTCCGATCTTCAGTCTGGGTATCGGGGTGTTTCAGCTTTTGTGCACTCTCTACGCTTGCCAGGGATCACCCGTGGACCTCTCGAAGATAAGCTAGGTATTTGTGGTTCTCCTACTTGTGCGATTCACTATGATAATGTGCAGTTGCCCAAATCTGCGTTATTGGGGAACGAAGGAAAAGGATTTAATGTTGCCATGTCGACCCTGAATGGTGGAAGAACTGGCGTCGCGGCACAAGCAGTTGGGATAGCTCGCGCGGCACTTCAAGACGCGCTTGGTTATGCGCAGGAGCGAAAAACATTCGGTAAGCCTATCTGCGAGCACCAGTCAATTAAGAACTATCTCGCTGATATGATGAATCGAGTTGAGGCTTCTCGCTTGTTAACGCTCTCTGCAGCCTTTAAAAAAGACCAGGGAATGAGCTATAGTCGAGAAGCGGCCATGGCCAAGCTTTACGCATCAGAGTCGGCATCATGGGTTGCGAATAAGGCGGTCCAGATTTTTGGTGGCTATGGTTATGTGAAAGACTTTCCAGCAGAAAGGCACCTCCGTGATGCAAAAATTACGGAAATCTACGAGGGAACCAGTGAGATTCAGCGTCTGGTAGTTGCTGATTCTCTCTTGCGTGAAGAGCAGGACTAGAGGGGGAAAGGTTGCGAGAGCAGCCAGATTCCGTGTAAATTTTGTACCGGATGCAAACGGTCACTGGAGCGAGACGGTTCTAGTGGGTTATACCGTAAGGGGGCTTTGAAAAGAGCGGAAGTAGGGTGGTATGGCAAACGATAAAAGTAAGAAGTCTCAGTCGAAGGCTGAGTGGCTAGCAACACACAAACCAGAATCACGACAAAGAAAAGAGCACTTCGACTCTATCAGTTTTCGTCCACATCCAACTGTCGTAACGCATGATGAGATGGCAGATTTTTCTCCGGATGCTGAGCTTGGTTTTCCGGGAGAGTTCCCATTTACCAGAGGCATCCATCCGAATCTCTACCGTGGAAAGCTGTGGACCATGCGTCAGTTTGCCGGTTTTGGAACACCAGAGGATACGAATAAGCGCTTTCGGTTTCTTCTCGAAAATGGACAAACAGGACTCTCTACCGCTTTCGATATGCCAACGCTGATGGGGTACGACGCGGATCATGCGCTCTCGAAGGGTGAGGTCGGTCGAGAGGGAGTGAGCATTTCAACCATTGAAGATATGGAAGTGCTTTTTCAAGAGATCGATCTCACGAAAGTTACCGTTTCAATGACGATTAACTGCACTGCACCCATTGCCATGGCGATGTACTTTGCTGTCGCTCGGCGACGGGGGTATGACTTCTCTCAACTTGGTGGAACTATTCAAAACGATATGCTCAAGGAGTTTATCGCACAGAAAGAGTGGATTTGTCCGCCAGCGCCCTCAGTGAGGCTCTCTTGTGATATTATCGAGTATTGTTCGCAACATGCCCCGAGGTTCCACGGGATTAGTATCAGCGGCTATCATATCCGGGAAGCAGGTGCGACCGCTGCTCAGGAGTTGGCGTTTACGCTGGCTGATGGTCTTGCTTATGTTCAGCATTGTGTTGACCGGGGTATGCCAGTTGACGACTTCGCTCCACGACTCTCCTTTTTCTTTGATGTCCACAATGATTTTTTCGAGGAAGTGGCTAAGTTTCGAGCTGCTCGCCGAATGTGGGCACGATTCATGAGGGATCGCTTCGGGGCGCAAACCACAAAGTCGATGCAGTTACGGACACATGCCCAAACCGCAGGAGTAAGTCTTACAGCGCAACAACCCGTCAATAATGTAGCTCGTGTTGCCTTACAGGCGCTTGCTGCAGTGCTTGGCGGTGTACAGTCACTCCATACAAATTCAATGGATGAGACCCTGTCGTTGCCCACAGAGCACGCAGTGAAAGTTGCTCTAAGAACGCAACAGATTCTTGCTGAAGAAACGGGAGTTGCAGATGTTGTAGATCCGCTGGGTGGTTCTTATTACGTGGAACAGCTCACCACGCAGATTGAATCTGAAGCACTGGCCTACATCGAGAAGATCGACGCACTGGGCGGCATGCTTGCAGCGGTGGAGCAAGGCTATCCACAAAAGGAACTCTCTGAGGCTTCTTATGAGTTCCAAAAGCGGGTGGATGGAGATGCCTATAGGATTGTAGGAGTAAATTCATACAAAGATGAGAATGAGGAGAACCCGATACCGACCCATCAGATCGATCTTGCCGTCGAGGAGAATCAACGAGAACGAGTTGTGGCGTTTAAGTTAGGGCGCGACAGCGCAAAAGTAGAGAGTGCGCTGGAGCGTATTAGAGCAGCATGTAAAAATAGTGAAAATATTATGCCAGTGTTGGTGGATGCGGTGGATGATGGCGTTACAGTGGGTGAGGTTTCTGATATTTTTCGGGAGGTATTCGGGATCTATCGCGACCCTGGCTTGCTTTAGCGAGCGGCTTGCTTTAGCGAGCGGCTTACTTTAGGTAGCGGATTGCTTCAGGGAGCCGTAGAGGAGAGAGTCTTTGGGGTTGGAAATAAGATTTTGTGATGGAGAGTAGTGTATGACGGGGAAGCAAGAAGTCAGTGAGCGAAGCGAATCCTCACCAATTCGGGTTCTTATTGGAAAGCCAGGGCTTGATGGTCATGATCGGGGAGCAAAAGTCGTGGCACGTGCTCTTCGGGACGCTGGGATGGAAGTGATTTATACAGGTCTTCATCAAACACCTGACATGATTGTAACGAGTGCCATACAAGAAGATGTCGATTGCTTAGGCATGAGTATTTTGTCGGGTGCCCACATGACGCTGTTTACTGAAGTGCTCTCACTCCTCAAAGAGAAGAAAGCAGAGGATATCGCCGTTTTTGGTGGCGGGATTATCCCTGAAGAGGATGCAGCAAAGTTGAAAGAGCTCGGAGTCAAGGAGCTCTTTCCCCCAGGGACTGCGACACGAGATATCGTTGCTTGGATTGAGGGGAACATCCAGGTGAAGCGATAGCTGACAAGAAGAGGCTCCTTCTGGAATCCCCCTGAAGGAGAGGGGGGGTCGTTCAAAACATCGGTTGTAGAATGCGACTTCCCTGTGAGACACTAAGGCAGAACCATTTTTGAACGGTGAACTATGAGTAATAATAGTGGTCCGATCTTAGACCGAGTCGTTATCATTCTCATTGCGATTGGTGTCGTCATTCTTGGCGCGAAGGATCTGGCACACCTGCGTAGTGATCTTGCCATGAAGAATCCACGGTTGGATATGAGTGGAACACGGTCGGTCTTAACCGAGTTACGAGCGGATCCATCAACATCGTTTTCTGATGGCGTTCCAGTTGAAAAGCTCACGGCTAAGACAGATAGCGAAGTCCGAGCCCGGTATCCTTTTACCTTTCACAAGGAGAATGATCGGTTTTCAATCCGGGCAGAAGATAGAGCGAGTGACGAGAATCTCTCACTCACGGCTCGATTGAAGCGATTATTTGGAAAGTAGGAATTCAATGCAAAGACGGACTCTTTTTTTAATTCTTGGGTTGATACTGAGTGTATCTCTAACAGGGTGTATTTTTGTTCCGTTCATTGATTCTGCTCGACAGTCAGGTTTGCTTCAGAGTGATCGACAACGGCTCCTCCAGGAGGAAGTGGTTCGTTTTAACCGAGTTCGTATGTGGGGTAAGCAATTGCAGGCTTTGTCGTTTGCGGAGCCAGATTCGCAGGCGACGATTCGGCAATTTCTTGTTCAGCATGGGAAAGACGAGCGTGTAGTCGAGAGTGAGATCGAGTCAATTGAGTTTTCTCCAGATGCTTACGCGGCTATCGTAAATTCTCGAGTTCGCTATTACCGAGTTCCATATTATGTTGTTGAGGAGCGGCAGGAGAATCAGGAGTGGAGCTTTTCGTTGTCTGGCGGGTGGAAGATAAAGGATGTTGAAGTTGAGACTCGTGGCTAGCTATCTGGTGTTATCTGGTGTGAGTGTATTTGTACTCGCGGCCTGTTCATGGGTACCCCTTGCCTCTCAAACAGAAATATCAGCACCTGTTCAAATAGAGCAGGATGCCCCTCCTTCTGTAAGCATGGATATTCTTGATGAAGTCAATGACGGAAAAATGCTTTCGCTCGTGCTCGATATAGTTCCAAGAGCGCAGATTGAGGCCGATAGCATAGAGATTGCTATTAAGCTCTTTTCCCATGGAAGTCTTGTTCGTGAAAATGGATATCGACTCTCTCAGTTACGGGCATTACGTACCCTTAAGCCCGTAGGTGAAGCAACACTGTCAGCAGATGTCTCTTCTCGAGTGCTCCTCCAGCAGCCACTCATGGAAGGGATAACGGATTATCAGATAGAGGCAAACTGGGGACACGCAAAGAATACTCCCCCCGAGTCTTTAGATATCATTGAGCATGTCGAGGTCCAAGAGTTTCCAGCTGAATGTCGTGATGAGTGTTTTGTTCCCTTCGAGTTGCGAGTCAGCCTTAAAAATCCATTCGAGAAACCAATTGGGAATATTTGGCTGAGTACGAGTTTCGAGCGGCCAGGTGGGGTCGAGACGGCCACAGGAGACCCTGGGAAATTCTCTTTAGGCGAGAGATACTTAGAGCCCCAAGAGCATTTTAACCTTTCACTACGCACACAAACGCCCCTTCCATATAATCTCTATCAGCAAGGGTTTCGTCCAGCTATTCGGCTCAGTTCGTTTGAGTTTCTATCAGAAGGGCATTAGACTCCTACTCCCAGTATATGCCAGCGGCAAATGTGGTCGCAGACAAGGTCTTATAACATGTCAGAAGAATCTCTGATTCAAATTGGTGCGAAGCAAACAGCCTCAGCCGGATGTGGAACTCATGCCCATGAGCTGATCGAACCGTCTGGTTCACATGCCGTACGAGTACCGGGTGCGGAGTTGAAAGGGGTCTATATTCATACCTTCGGTTGTCAGATGAATGTTTATGACTCGGAGAAGCTTGGGGTGCTGCTTGAGAATACTCATCAACCAGTATCGAAACCTGAGGATGCCGATCTTATTCTGATTAATACCTGTAGTATCCGAGAAAAAGCCGAACATAAGCTCTATAGCCTGGTGGGTGGTCTCCGCAGTTTGAAGGAAAAGAATACCGACCTCCTGATTGGAGTGGGGGGATGTGTTGCCCAGCAAGAGGGCGCTGAAATAATCAAGCGTGCACCGCTCGTAGACTTTGTTTTTGGCACCCACAATCTTTCGCTCGTTCCAGCGCTGATTCAGAACATACAGAAAGGAGCCGGAAAGCAGGTTGCGGTTGACTATCGTGAGGACTGGGAAACGTTGCCGCTTCATGGGCCAACTGGACGAGCCTCTGCTTTTATTACCATTTCTCGAGGATGCAATAAAAACTGCGCATATTGTATCGTGCCGACGACACGAGGACCTGAGGTGTCTCGTCCCATAGCAGAGATTTTGCAAGAAGTTCGCCTTGCTGCTACGCGAGGTGTTCGAGAGGTAACTCTTTTAGGTCAAACGGTAAACTCTTACGGATTAGATCTTTCACCGCGAATGAAGTTTTCACAACTGTTAGAAAAAGTTGCTGAGGTGGATGGAATCGATCGGATTCGCTTTACGAGCCCGCATCCACAAGAGATTCGAGACGACTTCTTTAGAATCCTCCATGACAATCCAAAGGTGTGTCGGCATGTTCATATGCCCATGCAGTCAGGCAGTGATAGAGTCTTAAAGGCAATGAACCGTAATTATCGAATGAAAAAATTTCATCGAATTGTTGAAGGATTGAGAGATGCATGTCCGAGCGTCGCAATCACCACGGATATTATTGTCGGTTTTCCTGGTGAGACTGAAGAGGAGTTTAGGGAAACTCTAAAAGCAATGAATGAGATTAGATTTGATTCGAGTTATTCTTTTGCCTTTTCGCCCCGACCTGGTACAGAAGCTGAAAGACTCTCGGAACAGCTCCCTGAAAGTGTGAAGAGAGAGCGACTTCTGGAGTTACAGGCATTACAGCAAGATCATACGGCAGAGAAGCTCACCGCTTGGATTGGCCAGGAGACTGAAGTTCTCATCGATGGGTTTGTGAAGAGTAATCCAGAGCTTGTGCAAGGGAGAAACTCACAGAATATACTGATCCACCTTGAACAACCTGAGGAGGATCTGGGTCCTGGCATGATGACGAAAGTTCGGATTACCCGTAGCTCTCGATACACCCTACACGGTGCACGGATTGCCCCCTGCTGATAATTCAAAGCGTAGAAGACTCGTGTTGCACCTTTGCACACGTAGTAATCCCCCTGAAAATAGCCTTCAATACAGTAGGAGCTGTAGAGAATTTATTCCGCTCAGCATAGACAGTGAGCCTCGCACTCGATACACTCTCTATAGTGAGAGGAAAGAGTTTTCGTTCGGTTAGGGGATATAGAGTCGATACTATGGAAGATGAATCAGCGATAGAAATGTTTGTTGGTGGTCTAGTGCTAGACCCGAACACCCAGGCTCCCGTTGTTGTTCTGAAAAATGAAGAGGGTGATATTCACCTGCCGATATGGATCGGTGTAGCAGAGGCAACCTCAATTGCAAGTGCAATTAAAGAATTAGAGATGGCAAGACCTCTCACCCATGACCTCGTGATGACTATTCTCGATGAGGTCTCGTTTCGTGTAGAGCGGGTGGTCATCACTGAGTTAAAAGACTCGACTTATTTTGCCGAGCTAATTTTAGCGAGTGGAGATAAAGCGCTTATTCTTGATTCTCGCCCCTCTGATGCAATCGCAGTTGCGTTGCGTGCGGAGGCGCCGATTTTTGTTACCCAACAAGTATTGTCCCAAGCTCAGATTAGTTTCGCTGATAACATGCATTCTGGAGGAGATTCTCAGGAAGACGGAGAGCCAGATGCTCCCTCACACTCTTCGGACGTTTCTGGCGGTGAAGGTCAGGGTCCAGCAGATGCGGAAGCAGCAAGCGATTTATTAGAAGAGGAGCTTGCTTCTCGATTTCAGAATTTTAAGGAAATCGACAAGGACAAGTGGAATGAGATTCTTGAAGAACTCGATCCTGATGACTTCAAATACAAGACCTGATTGATTCATGAAGAGGTGCGTAGGCGTTTCTCTTATCACCACAGACGGACGCAGTAGGGAGGAAATGTGAGAGTAGATAGTGGAGAGCAAGAGTCGATGACGAGTCAAAAGGCCGCATCACAGAGTCACGGCAAGAATATCAGCTCTGGAAACAGGGAGAAGAAGGGAGGTTCGGACTCAGGGGACGGCTCCAGTGAGATTATTCAACAAACCGTCGCTGAAGATCCGATTGCAAAGTTTCTTCAGACGAACTGGCGCATCATTACAACTGTAGTGATTCTGGGATTTGCTTTTGTATATGGGAAAAGTTTTTTCGAACAAACGCGCCATGAATCGCTCCGAAGGTCTGCCGATGTTCTTCTCAACCTTCAAGAGCAAGTTGAGCAACTCAGTACTTTTGATTCCACAGCAGTGGCGGATGAGACGAAAGAAGATCAGTTTGAACAAGGGCTATCGCGCGCACGAGAGTTAACGAGAGCCTTGTCTCAGGAGAGGGCGCCTTATGCTTCACTTGCGCCCATGTATACCGCTCTTCTCTCGCAGATTCAGTTAAGCAAAGCAGGAGGTGGAAATGAACTCGGTGCAGACCTTACCCCTCAGAGTTTGTCGGAGACAGAGCTCGTTCTACAGAAGGAAGAGGGGGTAGTCGTTGAGTTGCAAAACTTTCACAGAGCGTTGTATAGCCTGAATGTAGCGACACGGTCTGCAACTGATTCAGCTTCATCTGACGCCGAACCCGCCCTTCTTAAGCTCAAAGAGCTTGTTCGTACGGGGGACTTCGTTGGTGGTGCGGCTCTTGCTGTGCTCCAGGCCTTTGCTTCTGATGACCAGCAGATGCAGGACGAGTTGAGAGTGCTTGCTAAAGAGTACCTGGTGCGGAATCCCGAGCAGGCTGAGGTGCTGCGTCGAGAGCTTCCTGCTTTATACGAGTAGTTTTTCGTTTGTCGGGGAGAACGCCGATTTTATATCGACTTTGATACGTCATGTGTTACTTGAGTTGGCTTTCCCGTCTCAACGGTAGGCTCATCGCCCTCACTCAAGTGCTGTAAGTTGTAGAGTTCAACGGAAGCCTCATTGCTTCCCGTGGAAGCGTACTTCTTCTTCCGCTTCTTTTTCTTCAAATGTGGAATACTCTGATGGTCTTGCGCGACGTGTGTTGGATTCGGCATCGTTTCTTTGTCATCAAGAGAACGCAGAAGAAATCTCTCGAATCGTTTTAACAGGTTCGCAAGAAATCCAATCGGATCTTCAATAATTGAAATATCCTTTGAAGTATTCTTCTTCACCGAAAGGGCTTTCTCGTCATTCCCTTTGGGGTTTGAAGTAAGCTCGGATGTAACGTCGCTTTTCTGAGTCTCTCTTGAAAGTCCTCTATCAGTAATCGGTGAAATATCGGTCAACGTTTCTCGATACTGGTCAAGGTGAACAGAGAGTTTATTATCTAGTGTGGAGTCTTTCCGAACTACCGCTTCTGAGGTCTGGAGGGACTCCCTCGTAATTTCAGGTTCGGTGCGGAGTTCCGCTGAGTGAGACGGATTACTTTGAGGAGTCTTTGCAACCTCTTGCGCTTGTCTTGTTAAGACTTGTTTTTGTTCAGTTCCGTGACTCATTCTATCCTTTAGTTAAGCATAAAGTCGGTGCTTAAACGATTGTGCCAAGGAGCATTCTCTGTTCCCCATTCGATATAACGCATAAGACATTGAAAGATCAAAGTTTTCTCCATTTGCGCGTAGCGTGGTCTGAGAAGCCATTGCAAACGCGGTATATAGCGATGCGAGTTCTTCGACACTGTATTGTCTTCTGGCTCCTGTGTTATGGGGTATTAAGACTCGAAAGATGCATAGGTTGGAATAATAACTAACTGAAATTACTTGTTTACTTCAATTCTTCTCAATAGCCGGAAGTCAGAAAATTAAGATAAGTCGGGTAATTTCGGGCATTTGCAGCGAGCAAGCATTCTTCATGCGATTTATGCCATTAAACCTCCATGGGGTTCAGGTCGAGAGCAGACAGACTCTCAAAGACGGATTGTTTATGTTTGAGGTCTCGTATCTCAAGTAGAAAAGTGATTTCTACATTGCCTGGTTCTCGAGAAAAGCTCCGTTCATGGAAGGTTTCAAGGACGTTCGCATGTTGGTCGGATATACACTTTGTGAGTTGCATCAAAGACCCGGGGCGATCCGGAACAGATACTCGAAGGCGTACCAACTGACCTTGTTGAAACTGTGATCTCTGAATAAGTCGAGCTAGAATATTAAGATCGATGTTGCTTCCACATGCAAGAAGCACCGTCTTCTTAAAGTTCGCTGGAATCATATCAGCCATCAGAGTCGCGAGCGATGCACTTCCAGCCCCCTCAATCACGGTCCGTTCCTCATAGAGGTAGAGAGTTACTGCTGAAGCAATGATTTGTTCTTCTACATATAAAATTTCATCAACATCAGTCTCTATAATTTCTGCGGGAACGCCCCCAATCTCTTTTACTGCAATACCATCAGCGATAGGACTTGGTGAAAACGGCGATGTATATCCAGGGCCTTTTGTCCACGTTGAGCGAACCCCGAATATTTTTGCTGGGTGATTGCTCTCCTTGAGGGCACGAGCTATCCCAGCAATCAGCCCGCCGCCCCCAATAGGAACTACTATCGAATCAAAATCAGGCAGATCTTCAAGTATTTCTAGACCGGAGACGCCGGCGCCAGCCACTACGTCTACATGGTCATATCCTGGGACGAATATTTTCTTTTGCTTGCGTGATAACTCCTGCGCAAATTCATAGGACTCCCCAAGGATTTTCCCAACGAGTTGAACCTCTGCTCCGAAGTTTGAAGAGGTTTTAATTTTTACAAGTGGAGCGGTGGTGGGCATGACAATCGTGCATGGGATGCCAAGTTTTTTACAGTGCCATGCTACGGCGAGAGCATGATTGCCAGCACTTGCAGCGCAGACTCCTTGCTTTCGCTGCTCATCACTCAGTCGAAGTAGAAAGTTTAGGGCTCCACGCTCTTTGAAAGAGCCAGTGCGTAATTTATTATCCCACTTGATATATACATCTCGATTAAATCGTGCACTAAGACCATGAGAGAATGAGAGGGGCGTTTTAAAAAGATGAGGTGCGATTCGCTTCCGCGCGTCTTCGATGTCCCGTAGCGATACAGGGGCTGTGGTTTGTTGTTTCGTCATTTTTCCTTCTCTCTCGCGAAATACTCTCACTGTACAAAAAATGGGTATTGCGCGAATCAATGTTTCTCTTTGATGATACCGATAAGTTGTCGTGCATGCCACATCTCTCTTTCTTGTGACGGGTGTGGTAGGGATTGCTTGAGTGAAGAACTCGTATGATTGCTGAGTAACTTATGCTTGTTGGGCAACTTCGGAGAGGTTACCAATTTTGGAGGTAGCAATCTCTTGCGGGTAACAGCCCAAAAAGGACTGTTATTGGGCGTAAGTGATCGAAACGCACAGGAGGAAGAGCGCAATGTCACGGTACTTCATTCCTTTTTCCGGAAGAGCTCCAGCTGCTCTCGATATTAATGGGCATCGTTTGCTGATCGTTTCTCGGGACCAAGACGATATCGAAGAGAGCCTATCTTTGTTTGGTGCTGATACGGTCAAGAGTATCGAAGGAGAGTTTGGAAGAGATGAAAGTTTTGTCGCCCTTGAGAAGCTCGCTGATTCGATACAAGGGGATGTCGTTATCGCGCCTGATGATGAGCCGCTTGAGGCCATCTTGATGGATCTTCAAGAAGAGCTTCCCTGGATTCAATAGTAAAGGGGATTCAATAGTAAAGGGGATTCAATAGTAAAGGGGGCTGAGTCCATTGCGTAGAGATACGCTCAAACCATGGGATCTCCTAACCATTTTCTCTGTACTTCAGAGGAGGTTCTTTTCAGGGACCGATCAATCTGTTTAGATGTTAGGAGAGGGTATAGTTCGGACGTCTTGAGCAGGCCGTCCCCCGTGGAGGAAAAGTGTCTCTTTCTGATAGATTACTGTTGATTCAGTTCAATGATCCGAAGTTCCAGAGCTTCCTTGAGAAAGTTGGATATGAACTTTTCTCCGTTGATCAGTGGAGTGAAGTGCAAGATCTGTTAGGTCGCGAGCCGATTGATGCTATTCTTTTTGATGGCTCTACCGATACCGATTCAATCGATTTTTTGGAGACGGTCAAAAACCAGCCGAAGATTCAGAGTCTTCCCATGTTCTTCTTTGTGGATAATGAAGATAGAGCAGAGGAGCTTCAGAAAAAATCCCTGGATAAAGTCGAAGTTTTTGTAAAGCCGTATTCAATTGGTGCGGTGGCCAGCAAGATTGCGACTGAGGTGCGGTTACGTAAATTTGCTGGAGAAGATGAAGTAACAGCAACATTATCCGAGACAAATGCTGCTTTGCGAGATCTTACGCTTCATTTGAAGAAAGATCTTGAGGAGGCAAGAAGCATTCAACAGAATCTTCTTCCCAAAGTGCTACCTGAAAAAGATGAGTTTGAAATAGCCTTCTCATATGAGCCTCTTGAGGAAGTCGGAGGAGACTGGTTTTTTATCGAAGAGGTTGCCGGGAACAAAGTGAGTGTTCAGATTGGCGATGTGACGGGACATGGACTTTCCGCGGCGTTTATCGGCAGTATGACAAAAATGGCGATGGTAGCAGCTGGTGCATGTGCTCCACATGAGTTGCTGCAAAAGATGAACGGACTTTTAGAGCCGCAGCTCCCGGATGGCAAGTTCGTGACGATGTTCAGTTATTTGTATGAATATGAAACCGGTCTTCTTCACTACGCACGTGCTGGACATCCCCCAGCACTACTTCTTAGGCGTCGAGAGGGTAAAGTCTTACAATTGAAGGGGGAAGGATTTCCCCTTGGGTTTCTTGAGGGAGCAGACTATTCTCTTGGTCAAGAAATAGTTGAGAAAGATGATATTCTCATCATTTACACAGATGCCTTCCCCGAGAGTACCAATATGGAGGGAGCGTATTACGGTATCGAGCGATTGGAAAAGTTTCTCCTTGAACTTCCTCGTGAAATTTCTGCAGAAGATGTTATCCAGCTGCTCAAGGAAAATTTTGATGATTTTCGAGAGGGACGTCTCTTGAAAGATGATGCAACTGTTGTTGCATTGAGACGAAAAAATGGTGGATAAGGTATAAAATGGAAGTCCCACCCCACTTTTTTCATCCTTTCGTCATCCATGGACCTCTTATTTTTCCGTTTGTACTATTTCTCGTCTGCCTGTTCCGATTAGAGAACTTATCCAGTGTAAAGAATGAATTGTTAGCACTTGTGATATTACAGATCGGGTTAGCCGCATGGGCATTCTATTCAGGTTCATGGACTACCGATGGGATAATCGAGGATGTTCATCCGACAGCCAAGGAGGCATTAGAGTGGCATTATTTTTGGGGACGAGTTCTTCTTTTGGCCTCTCTAGTAACTGGAGGAGCTATTTTTGTGGGAATAATTGCTGTGCGGCATGAAAAGACTTTCGCTGCGCTCGCACTCCTGATGTCTCTGTTTTTATGCCTGTTATCAATCTTTACGGGTGCTACGGGTGGTAGTCTTGTTCATGAATACGGGATGAATACTCTTTTGATTCCACCTGAAAATATTTAAAAGAGTGGCACTCATTCTTCTGGCACAGACCGAGTAGAATCCCATAAATGTTCAGCCTCACCTGTAATCTCAGAACAATGACGGGCAAATGCAAAAAGCCAGTCACTGAGGCGATTCAGATAGATGAGAATAATAGGTCTTACTGACTCTTCTTGCGAGTAGCCAACGATAGAGCGTTCCGCACGTCTACATACCGTTCTCGTAATGTGAATGGTGCTCATGAGTTGAGAGCCCCCTGGAAGGAGAAAAGACTTCAGTTCTGGAACCGAGGCAGTCCATACATCAATCTGTTTTTCGAGAGCTGCTACCTCTGACTCTGTGATGATGGTAGGAGGCTTCCATTCAGACTCATGTGGAGTCGCTAACTCAGCGCCAATGTCAAAGAGCTCTTGTTGAATTTCGTGGAGGGCGGTATCAGCATCTATGGCACTTTGCCCTCTCAGTTGCGTTCTGATCATGCCGATCCAACTATTGAGCTCATCAATATCACCATACGCATGCACCTGAGGACTTGCTTTCACCACTCGCTTACCTCCAACGAGCCCTGTCTCGCCAGCGTCCCCGGCTCGAGTATAGAGTTTTGAAAGCTTTACCATGATTCATTCCTTCCACATTTTAATTCATCCCGTGGAATAGTGCCGATTCACGCTCTAAATCTCAAGTTTTTAGATTTTCTCGCCTTTAAAGGCGTAAGTGATGGAAGAGAGCTACCTGCTGGTAGGTTCAAGATTTGAGTCGTACGAAAAAAGCAGCAATGCCCCGTTACACTGACTGGATTTTTATTCAGGAAAATTACTCCCTATCAACTTTTCGTTGTCTCGCTCGTGGTTCTTTTCAGAGCGAAGCACAAAATGAAGGAAGTATCACGGAGCACGTTCCGCATTTCTCAGAATGATCTTTTGGAGAACGCTTTTCGCTTTCGCACTGAAGCAGCAACTGAAAGAGGGAGGCTGTTGAGCGGAGAAGCGTCGGACCAGAATCCTATCGAATTTAGAACAAAGTTTAATGTCTTCTTTTTGGCTCTTCTCGCGTAGAGCAGTAGTGGGCTTCCCTGATGTATTTTTCGAGCTCCGCTGAAACGGTATTTGCAGAAAAAAGACCGACTTTTGCCACCAGAGCTGAAAATATGGACCGTATCTTCAAATACTTGAATCCAAATATGGGGTTTTCCGTTTGTGGTGCTCTCCAGCGCAAAGGCTCTTTGGATGCTTTTTAGCATGACCATTGGATTTGTCTTTGAGCAGATGTCTGCAAGGAACTATGCAAAGAGGCTACAGATGGGGGTAATAAACACGGTGAAGAGGCAGCAAGCTCATAATGCAAAGTGACCACGAATCATACCTAGAACCAGCCGCTATTTCTGATGTTGGGTGTGAACGAACACTCAATGAAGATCGGTTTGCTTCGATCGAGTCGCCGTCTGGAATAACGTGGCTTGTCTGCGATGGAATGGGAGGACAGACAGGAGGCGATCTCGCTGCTCAACTTGCAATAGATGCAATTCGTCGCGAGCTTCAGAATCAGCCGGCGCGTTCTCCGATGGTATCGATCAAGAGTGCTCTAGAAGAAGCAAATCGTCGGGTAGTGCTTCGAAGACAAAATCAATCATTTGCGCAAATGGGCACGACCGCCACGGCCGTTCAGGTATTTGGCGCAGAGGTTGTCATTGCAAATGTGGGTGATTCACGTGCCTATCTTGTTCGGGATGGAGCAATTCAGCAACTCACAGTAGACCATACTTATGTACAGGAGCTTGTTGAGAAAGGCGAGATCGATGAGAACGAAGCGCTGTCCCATCCAAAAGCGCATATTCTCACAAGATGTCTCGGTGCAAATCCTGGATTAGACATTGATCTCATCCAGTACTGGATTAATCCGAGTACATCGAAAAGTGATAGTAGCCTGGGAGATATCTTGCTCCTCTGTTCCGATGGGCTTTATAGCCTCGTTGAGGAAGGAGAGATCGCTTCAATTATTAGCTCTTGTTCTCCATCGGATGCTTGCGACCGTCTTGTTACACTCGCAAAGGAGCGAGGTGGATATGACAATATTACCGCTATTATCATCCCGCTACATGGCGAGCTATCTTCAGAGCAGCCTTTTGGATACTCCAGTCAGACAGTTACGTAGTGCATCACAGCCTCGACGAAAGGTTGATGGCGCGGCGCTTTTTCAGACAACAATCATAATGGGTATTCTGTCTCTTATTGCTGTACTGACAGCGGGAATGGCCATTGCTTTGCAAATCAGATTTTAGGGAGAAGGGAATGACTTCAAAAAAAGATCGAAAGAACGAACGAGTCAAAGAAGAGGACGCAGCGGAGAGCGGCAAGGGTTCGAGAGCGAGAAATCGTACCGTCATGTTGACGCCAGATATTACGAATGAAGTTCGAGCTCGACTGGCGAAGGATATGGGTGCAGCCGACACGACTCAAGATCCAGTTGAGGATCCGGATGCATTCCAGGCTCCAGCAGGAGTGGCAACAGAGAGTTATGAAACGAATAGAACACTCCGAGAAAGCTCTTCTTCAACTCCACGTGAGGAGCGAAAACCGCCAAAGCCTCAGTTTACACACTATCAGGAGCCTCTGAGCGAAGATGAAGGAGTTGCACCCTCTGAAAGAACGAAGAGTAGTAACGCAGGTGGAAAGAGGGAGAGAACACCATCTGCCGCAAGGATTGCCACTCCGGTTCAACCCGTGACTCCTCCAGCTGCCTATCGGATTCGGCAAGGTATTATCTGGAGTAAACAGTCGAGAATCATGGGGTTTCTGGTCTCTTATGATGAGGAGGAAAACGGCGAGTTTTTTGAGCTGAGACAGGGGCGCTTAATCATTACCTCTGAACCACCCGCTTCTGGAAATTTTCTCGTACTTGATGATGAGAGCGTGAGTCCGATGCATGCCATTGTTCGCATTGCTGATTTTGGAGAATTACAGGTTCTTGATCAACTTTCAGAACATGGAACCCGAATTATCCGAGGAGATACTGGCGAAGAGGAGTCGCTATCTGGGGACAAGAGCACCGTGCGTCATGGTGATACTATTTTCTTCGGCAAGAAGCAGTTTTCCGTTTGTCTCATTTCGCGGGGTCACGCCCTGTAGGGAGTAATGGTATTCTGAACTAAGTATATGAACCAAGCAAAACTGATTCATATCCGTTCCGGAACAATTATCGCATCTCGATACAAAGTCACTCGCCGCCTCGGCACGGGCAGTATGGGGGTGGTCTATGCCTGTACCGACAAAGAGGAAGACGATCAACTTGTTGCAATGAAGGTCTTATTTCCAGAAGTTGCGCAAGATCGGGTGGCACTAAGACGGTTTCGAAATGAGATTTTTGCCTCTTACGGTGTAATTCATGAAAATGTGGTCCGTGCGTTCGACTATATACGTGATGGAGAGATAACAGGATATACGCTGGAGTACGTCGGTGGGGGGGACCTTGCAGATAAACTTGGAGAGGATCCTACGCCGATTCCGATCAGAGAAATTGTAGGTCTACTAATAGACATGTGTGCTGGACTTCAAGCAATTCACGATGCGGGGATTGTTCACCGTGACATGAAGCCAGAAAATATTCTCCTTACGGAACTTGGGAGAGCCAAGATAGCTGATTTTGGAATAGCTCGTACGGGCAGTGGCCAGAAGTTAACCGAGCACGGTGGAGTGGTCGGCACAATTGACTACGTGAGTCCTGAGTATATGCTCAACTCGCACGTCGATTGGCGTTCAGACATTTATGCACTTGGCATTCTCGGTTACGAAATGGTGACTCAAGAGCAGCCATTCAGGGGTGAAAGTGTCTATGCAACAATGATGAAGCGATTAAAGACTGAGCCAAGAATGCCAAGTGCTATACGAACGGAGTGTCCGCCAGAGTTAGAGAGAATCATTCTCAAGGCTATGGCTCGAGCGATAGAGGAACGCTACCAATCTTCCGAAGCCATGCTTCATGACTTGTTAGCGCTTCAACAACAACTCTCACGAGACAGCGTTCGGTACTCTGAGGCTAACGAAGGAAGCCTCAGAGAGGGGTCCCCGAAGAGGGCGCTCTTGGCAGAAAAGCCTCGTAAGGGAAAAAGAGCTTCATCCGGGGGAACGCACTCCTCCCGGGTTAAGGTGAGAGATATTTTACCGATTGATCAGCATGAGTCTGGTCTTGAGCGTAGGACCTCAATGGCAGAGGGTACCGATATTGCTGCCATGCTGCCCGTCTCTGGGCAGCAGAAAGGAGCAGAGCGCGGAAGGAGCAGTACCCTGTGGAGGGGGTCTTCCGCTCCCTCTGGATTTGGTGATTTTGGGGAGTCGGAGCCAGTTTTTCACTCCAGAGCTAATAACAGACCCCGAACTGGTTTGGAGCGTATCCGTTTTAACGCGAAGACATTTTTAACTATTGTTTTATTTATACTTCTCTCCTTGGCTCTGACAGGGCTTGTGGTTTGTGGTCTCGTTTATCCATCGCAATGTGGCTCTTTTTTGCCTCTAGATGCGCTTTTTATGAGTTTTTCCCCATAATCATTGTCGTGTAGGGCAATTATTCGTGAGATGGGGAGAGGCTTAATCCTAAATTGTCGAGACGTTACAGCTATAGTAGCATCTTATTTACATTGCTTATTTTAATAGGTTTTTTCGAATGAAGTTGCTTATCGTTGATGTCACCACAGAGGCACAGGCATTTTGTGCCAAGCGCATAGAGCTCTTTACGAAGAGTGACATCGAAATGCTCGACCTCAAAGTAAAGCTTGTCAGTGATCGCGATTTTTTAGAGCGAGTATCCGAAGCCGACGTTGTTGTGCTAGGAGCTGGGCTTGGAGAGCAGGCAACAGTGGTGGCTCGACAAGCAAAAGCTGCTGCTCCATGGATTCAGATTATTCTTTTTGTTTCAGATAGCACGTACGGTGGTGGGGCGTTTCGCGCCGCGCATTCGATTGGAGTTCGCAAAGTTTTTCCAGACAGTGCTGGACCTTTAGACCTCTTGCAAGAGCTCGTGGCAATCAATGCTGATTTTAAGAAGGAAGGTCGAGCTCGAGAAGGTCGGGTGGTTGCTGTTACTCATGCCAAGGGTGGGGTAGGTGCAACTTCTATAGCTGCTGCTCTCGGTGAGGTGTGTAGTGTTTACGGGAAACGAACCCTTCTTTGGGATCTCGATGTAGAAACGAGAGATTTAAGTCGTTCGTTAACCGTGAATGGAGCTGAAGCAAAGATAGTCAGTTCTTGGGTCAACGGCAGCCAAGAGATCACCCGAGAGTCGATGAAAGAAGCATCAATACCAATTAGTGAAGATGTGTCGGTGTTGATGCCGCCTGACAGAATGGCGGAATCGATGGACCTGGTTTGTCATACGGATGGAATGGGTCTCGTTCAGAGGATTGTCGATCGCGCGCGGCTTATGAACGATGTTGTGATCGTGGATACCGGGGGAAGAATGGGGCCTGCCACAGGGGGGCTTCTTCGTGCCGCTGATGTCGTTTTGATCGTGATAGATGATACTATCTTAGGGCTCACGGCTGTTGATTTATATCTCACTTTCGTCAAGGCTTTGGTCGGGAGCACTGACCGGATTGTTTTTCTCGTTAATCCATATTCTGGAGACTTACTGGGATTGCCTCAGATTAAAGCAGAGTTAGAGCCAGTTCATGGTCTGGGTGAGCTTCCGTGGCGGTTGCCACCAATTCCGAATGATCCAAAAGCTGCGATCTGGCCTGGAAGTGGCAGAACGCTGTACAGCAAGGGACAGAAGGCAACGAGAGAGGCCCTTGAGGAGGTAGCAAGAGAGATAGGGATAATAGAGTCAGGAGCTGGAGCCTCTGGAGGGCGTGGAACAGGGGGATATGGAGCTGATAGGAGGTCGCAATCATCTGACGGGGCAGGCAGTGGCAGTTGGTTGAGTAGAGTCTTGAAGCGCCGTACCAATGAGCAGGGATTCCCATCTTTTGCCGACCCCACAGATGTGGGAGAATAAGGGGGTTTCATGCGGTGGTTTGGGATGTATTGTGGCTGTTTTTCGTGAAGCCCCGGCATGCCATAGAAGCTTTTGACCAAAGGTTGAGAGTTTCGCTCGCTCGGGCGTGAAGCGTTGTGAATTTTAATCTGCGAAGTTAAGAGTTGTTCTTGTTCGCTATGTTAGGAGAAAGAGATGAAAGCAATTGTTAAAAAAGAAGCTGGGGCAAGCCTTGTTGAGTACGCTCTTTTGGTGGCTCTTGTCGCCGTTGTTGCTATCGGGGCACTCACTTTTCTCGGTAATGAAGTGAGCGAAAGATTTAGTGTTGTTGGTAGTCAAATAGCGGGGTCATAGGTCGGTTGCTTTTGCCTCGTCTGCTAAAACCGACACTGTCGGTGAATGGAGGCGAGGACTGGCCTAAATCAAGAAGGGCTCGGCATACAGGTACGTTGCCGAGCTCGGACTCTTTTTTGGCTCGCACCTTCGTGAGCCTTACCATTATTTGAGAAAAGCATTGAAATGGCTCGTCAATTTGGAAGAACACAACCATCCCGTGGGGGAAGCGGTCCTCAGGTCCTTATACTCGTAGGATTGGTGCTGTTTATCATTTCGGGAGGTGTGGCCTTTCTCCTCATACAGTCTGGAAAGAAAGGGGCTCCTGTCGCCTCTAACCAGCCCGTTGCAGTCGTGGAGCCGGTGGCGCCGATGAAGATGGTTGAGGTGCTGGTTCCCATCCAAGAGGTTCAAGCCGGAAGTGCTCTTGAGCCAAGGATGTTCCGCTCAGAATCTCGGCCGCAGGTAGGGGTGTCTGAGAGAGCTGTTCGGGGGTTCGATGAGATTCAAGGGAGCTATGCCCGCTCGCTGATTGTTCCCGGTCAGCCTCTTCATAAGGAATATATCACTACGATCCGACCAGCGAACGTGCTGACTGCTAAGATACCTGAGGGGTTTCGAGCAGTAACGATCCGTACAGATTCATTAACCAGCGTTGGTGGTTTCGCTCGGCCAGGAGCGCGGGTGGATGTGAATTGGTCGACTCGGGTAAATGGTTCTCCAGCCATTATTCCGATTGTAGAAAACGCTGAGGTGCTTTCTGCCGATAGCCAGACAACGAATCAAGATGTCAAGGCGGGTGTTGTGCCTAATACCGTAACCCTATTGGTGACAGCAGAGGATGCGAAGAAGATACAGCTTGCCTCTACCTCAGGTTCTCTCAGTCTCTCTCTTCGGGGTGATGCCGATTCTCAGGCAACTCAGGGTCGTGGAGAGGTGACCATTCCAGATTTGCTCGGACGACCGGTTACCAGAGAGAAAGTAAAGAATGAGGGTGCCGTTATCGTTGACGGGAAGAAATTCTACCTTGTTAACGGTCAGCTCCTTCCTGCGGACTCCCTAGAATAACCATCAGAAATTACCAGATACCCCTTGAATAGTGAGCTTTTGCTTGCTGCGCGGTGACCATTGAACGACGTTTTGGGTTAACGCTGTTTTGTTTTAACGCCGTTTCCAGATTTTGCACCCGAATCAGACATCCCGTAATCTAAAGGAATAGGGGAAATGCGTCGTATTTTCGCTGAGCAGGCGTAGTGCTTGTAGTGTATAATGAAGGGTTTCTAAAGGGGTTTGGAAGAAAATGAGTAAAGATCGTGATGAAGACTCAATTCTTGGTCTCTTTTCAACGCGTACCACCCGTCAAAATACAGTAGCGGGAACTGGGGCTTCACCTCACCGCGGAGCTGAGAGCGATCACAATCAGCGCGAGACACAAGAGGTTTCTTTTTCTAGACGCAGTGCACAGATAGCCGATAGCAGATCCAGTACGAGTAGAGCCACCAGTCGACATGAGGAACCGTCTCATCGAAGCACTCCGAGACGTGGCAGTGGGCAGGGGGAGTTGTCAGTTCTTGCGACTACCGTTCTTCGAGAGGCTCGACGTGAGATCGGAAGTGAATTTGGTAATCAAGCGCAGAGCGAAGATGGTCTTGAGCATGTGGACGAGGCCTCAATTGTCTCCGCAGTTGATAAGGTTCTACGCACACGTTCGGAAACTCTCGATGATATTGAGCGTGCCAACGTTATCATTCACCTCCAAAAAGATATCATGGGGTGGGGGGTATTGCAGCCGCTCATCGATAATAAAGAAGTGACTGATATTCACGTTTATGACTGGCGTACAGTCGTGTTGCAGCGCGGGAAGGTCAGTGAAGCAACAGGATTACAGTTTCCTAACCATCAAGCATATGTTGCTTTTATTGACCGGCTACTTCTTCGACTCGGAAAGTCGCTTTCAACCCAACAACATACAATCGATGCGTCATTGGCGAATGGAATTCGAATTTGTGCCGTTCATGAGAGCGTCTGTGGAAGTCGTGGACCTCTCCTGGCTATTCGGATTCCAAGGGTGCGTGATGTGTCTCTTGATGGTCTGATCAGTTATGAAGTGGCCCCACCACTGATTGTAAACTATCTCGCCAGTCTCACTCGTAGTGGTCTCGTAACAATGATGATTGCTGGAGAGACTGGAACTGGTAAGACAACGCTTATTAAGTGTTTGGCGAGTCAGTTTGGGCCAGATGAGTCAATTATCTCTGTTGAGGATACCCCCGAATTAAACTTTCAACATCCCTATTTCCGTTCTCTGGTATCTCGTACCGCGAACGTTGAAGGAATTGGAGAGGTGAGTCTGCAAGAGCATATCAAGACAACCCTTAGAATGACGCCAACACGGGTTATTCTTGGTGAGATGCGGACGCCGTATGCTGCCGAAGCATTCCTTGAGAGTGCTCAGACAGGACACGTTGGGATGTCAACTATCCATGCAAGGAACGCACGTGAGACGCTTGTTCGTCTTGAAAGTTTACTGGGTCGAGCTCAGAAATCTGTCTCTGTTGAAATTATTCGACAACAAATAGCGCTGGCCATTGAGTGTGTTGTCTGGCTTTTCCGAGAGAAGGGAACTGGCAAGCCGAGGATCGGTGAGATTATTGAGGTAGGACACTATGTGGAGGGAGTGATACAGGTGAAGCCTATGTTTACCCTCATAGAGACTGGGAGAAACCCAGTGTGGCGGGTCGATTCTTGGTCGAGTAACTACGATGAGATCTTGGCAGCTGATGGCATCTACCTAGGTGATTCTCCAGAAGAGCTTGTATTGGGAGATCGAAGTAATTTTTAACGATGAGTAGCCTCATTTGAGGAGTCGATATGAATCAATCTATCCTTATCGTACTTCTGATTGGGCTCAGTGTGGCCCTCATGGGAGTCCTGCTTGTTTTTTTTGTATCGCGAAGCCGTTCAGCTGTTATTTCATCGCAAATGCGGAATTTGGGGAGTCAAGCATCAAAGCGGGCTGACAGTCGTCGTCAGGGAGAAGGAGCACTAGAGTATGCCTATAAAGCTCCTCAAAAAAAGCGCTCGAGTTCGGTACTCACCCTTGAAAAAAAACTGAAGTATGCTCAGTGGAATCTGTCTCCTCTACTCTTTAGAGGTGCTGAACTGTTTCTAAGTCTGATTGCCTTGGGAATAGTCAGTCAATATTTTCATTTACTCATACAGTTCTTTTCTTTGTTGACTGGTCCATTGGTGATGCGTTGGGCGCTGAATTTAGGTGTCTCTCGACGCTTTAAAGCCTTTGATGCCGATTACCCACAAATGCTTCTTTCCCTTGTGGGGCTGTTGAAAACGGGGATGAACCCTCTTCAAGCGCTAGAGTCGGCAGCAAAGGGTCTGGATCGTGGATCTCTTGTAAGAAAAGAAGTTGAAACGATGATGCTTCGGGTTAGGTATGGTGTGCCTGAAGAGAAATCTATAGGAGCATTTGGCGAAGATATTTTTCATCCTGAGATTGAGCTATTCGTCCAAGCGCTTCTTCTCGCGCAACGGGTAGGGGGGGGAGCACTTTCAAATACTCTCGACCGTCTCGCGAAGCAGGTTCGAAAGCGCCAATATTTTCGTCTCTCTGCTCAGGCTGCTGTTGGAATGCAGCGTGGATCAATCTGGTTTATTATCGCTATCTTGGGCGCACTTCAGGTCTATCTCTACTTTATCTATCCAGAATCAATAATGGGGGCAATGAACGACCCGTTTGGATGGTTGGTGTGGCAGGTAGGTGGAATACTGATCGGGCTGGGGATCTTTTGGATATCTCAGGTAACGAAGATGAAAGTTTAGGAAGAATTGAGAGAAGAATGGATACATTGCTCGTTACAGGAATACTGATTGGGATGCTCGCTTTTAGTGCGCTCGGGATGGTTCTGTACATGACTTTCGGAGCACGAAAGAAAGATGCGTTTCGGACTCTGATGGCGCGTGATGGAGAAGATTCGCAGATCTCGCAACGTCTTACCCAGTCAGATTTTGAGCTTATCAAGGAGCAAACAAAGCAGGCGGCTTCAAAGAAACAAGCGCTGACGGTGGAGGAGAAACTCTTTCGAGCAGGAATTCTTGACGTCAAATTGAAGAACTCTTTTCATCGACTCAGATTTTTTGCTCCTCTTGCAGGTGCGATTCTCGGTACTATCGCCGGATTTCTTTATGGCACAGGCATGTTTCCACTCGTCAGTTTAGTGCTTGGTGTCTTAATTGGACTTCAGATCCCTGTGAGTATTCTTGAGCGTCGCACTGAATCAAGATATGAAGAGATCATTTTTTATCTACCACTCGTTATCGAACAAATTGCTATTGGGGTGAGTAGTTCACTTGATGTTGGTCCATGCATAGCTCGTGTTGTCCAGATGGCAGATGAACGTGATAGTCATAATGTCGTAACAGAACTGTTGCGAATGGTGCAGTTTCAAGTGAAGTCTGGAGTATCACTGGAAGAGGCTTTGACGGAGATTGGAGTCCGAACGGGACAGACGGAGCTAAAACATGCTTTTTTAGCACTTGCGCAAGTAGCAAAGCACGGAGGAGAAATTACTCGGCAGTTAAATGAGTTGGCTGATGCAGTCGCGAATCAGAGAGCAATGCAAATCGAGGCGAAGATTAAGAAGCTTGAATTGGCTGCAACTGGACCTGTAGCGCTTGTTTTCCTCGGATTTTTAGCCATTTTATTGATTGGATTCGGCATACAGATTCGAGATGGCTTTGGTTGAGGTGGAGACGGAAAAGACAGGTAGGGATATGGTTCTCTAGAGGGAAGAGAAGTTTACGATAGGAATGAAATGACGAAGGGTTGGCCAAGAATCAGTGAATTGTTTGTATCGCTTTTTGTTGCAGCGATAGCATGCCTATTGTTGGTACCCTTGCCGACGGCGGTACTTGATATTCTCCTTGCGCTTAATCTTGCCTCAGCTTTCTTTCTTCTCCTCGTTGTCTTGTATCTGCCAAATGCAGTCCAGCTTCTTGCATTTCCAACTATTTTATTGCTAACGACACTTTTTCGTTTAGGGTTGAATGTAGCTTCAACACGACTGATTTTAAGTCAAGGCGATGCGGGGCAGGTTATTGAATCTTTCGGGACGTTTCTTGTCGGAGGAGAGCTGCTCGTTGGAGTCGTGGTATTTGCCATTATCACCGTTATCAATCTTATGGTAATTGCAAAGGGCGCCAGTCGTATTTCTGAAGTCGCGGCGCGATTTGCACTCGATTCACTTCCTGGAAAGCAGATGTCGATCGATGCAGATCTTCGAGCAGGACTTATTTCACCTCAAGAGGCGGAACGCAGAAGGGAGCAGCTTCGCAAAGAGTCTCAGCTCTATGGCGCTATGGATGGAGCGATGAAATTTGTTCAGGGCGATGCGATTGCCGGGGTAGTCATCATCTTTACCAATGTGGTTGGTGGCTTATCCCTTGGCCTCTATCATGGGATGGGGCTTGAGAATGCGGTGTCAGTGTATACCACGCTCACAGTAGGAGATGGTCTCGTAAGCCAGATTCCAGCATTCCTCATTGCCATTTCTGCAGGCCTCGTCGTGACGCGCATTGGAACAAGTTCTGAAAGTACGATCGGGACAGAGCTACGGCATCAACTCTTTAGGCAGCCAATCGTCTTAATAGTGGTGAGTGTATTACTTTTTGGTTTGTCGGCAATCGATGGAATGCCATGGCAGCCATTTGTCATCGTGGGTACGCTTTCGCTTGTCTCGTGGTTCGCCATGCGGAAGATGCGAGACTTGAGCTTGAGTCGCGAAGGTACCAGTGTCGACGGTACTCTTATCGGGGAAGAGGGGAGCGTCCTACAACTTCCTTTACATGATACGTTTGTACTCTCGGTTTCATCAGAGATAGGAGCAGTAGGCTCTCAACGTATTGATAGCCTGACAACACAAGCATGGAAAAGTATGTCCCAAGAATCATACTTTTACTTTGGTGCGCATCTGCCAGCTCCACGAATAGAGCTCGATAAAAGCTTGCGGGGCGGCGAATACGAGTTGCGACGTGGACAGCAGGTTCTTATTCATCATGCGATACCAGAAAAGGGACAATTTGTAGCAATACACCCTATTCATGCGAAAGCACTTGGATTCGTCGTATTAAAGGAGGAAGTGACACCATTGTTCGGTGGGGCCGGTTCCTGGATCCGTGTCCATACTCCAGGCGTGCAACGCATGGTTGATGCGCTTGAAGTCAGATCATTTAATCCTCTCGAATTCATGGCACTACAGCTTTTTGAATTTTGTCGCCGTAATCCTGAAGAAGTGATAACCATGCGCTGGCTGCATGCCGAGCTCAAAGATCTTGAGAATGCTCAGCCAGGGCTTGTATCCGAGGCTTTGGAAGATTACGGAATTTCTGTCAGCAGATTGTTAAGTGTTATTCATCAATTGCTCCGCGAGGGCTTACCAATCCTTCACTTGCAGCGGTTGGTAGAGGATGTTTCTACATTCTATTCCTCCGCAAATTCAGCAAGTGAGGTTGATGAACAATTTAATATGGTTGAACTGGTCGTCTTCTTGCGCCATCGTCACCGCGAAAGACTCATGGGCTTTCAGAAGAAAGGCCGTGCTCCAATGCGTATTATCAGAATAACCCCAGGAGTAGAGTCTCTTTTTCTAAGTGCTGGTGGACAACTCCTAGGGGGAAGTCTGCAAATGAGTCGCTCTGACTACCGGAATCTGCGGGAGACCTTAGAGAATATCTTACAGACGGCCAGAATGAGAGGAGTTCTTCCGATTGCTATTCAGTGTCCAAGTTTCCTGCGTGTCCCCGTTTTTCATTTTCTTCACTCACTTGCATTCACGGTGCCTATGCTCTGTGATGATGAGATTTCACTAGAGTGTCCTCGCGTAGTATTTCATGAGTGGAGTATCGGTAGTGACTCCTGAAACCCTCCAAGGAGTATCAGGAAGACAGGATCAGCGTGATGCAGGGCTGGTCTCGGGATGTCTTTCCTTGTTTCCAGGTAATGTAGTGCCCTGTGCAAAGAATTTGGTGCACATATTCTTACCTCTTTCATGCGGATTGTTATTTTTCGGGATGTTGTCTTCCTGTGATAGTGGGCGTACGCCAGCGAGCTTTCCGGATTGGGAAGCTCAACGACATCTCGAAGACTTGATGAATTTAAAAGAAGGTGAACCAAGAGCAGTCGTAGTCAAACGCTTCTTGGAGTTGAATATTTCGCGAGAGCAAAAGATAAAAGTGGTCAAATTACTCTCAAATTCTGATGATCTTTTGGCTCTTGAGGTTCTAATTGAAATTGCTGTGCAAGGAGGAGAGAGTGATCTGAGGAACGCTGCACATGATACGCTTTTTAATCGAGCCGCCCGTCAGGGACTTTTGTTGACTCTGGAAAGTATGCGTCTTTGGTTGCCGGTATTAGCTGTTGACTATCCACGGACCCTCTATAAATCGTCTCTCAGTCTTCTCGATCGGTCGCTTCCACAGGAAGCGCGGCTTACAGCTCTTCGTAGCCTGTATAAAGTGAACAGCTTACTCGGGTTACGCCTTAGTGGAGCCTTAGGTTTTGATTTGATGCAGTTACCAAGTTTTCAACCTCTCTTTGCTGAGTTTGTTCGAGACTCCCTCGCCCTCCAAGATCTCCCAGAGCATTCTTCGTTAGCACTACTTGTCGTGCATCCTCAGTTAAGAAAGATGTTTCATGATGAAGTGCAATACAACTCTTCGAATCTGTCGCAAAGTGAAATATTTTGGGTTTTGGAGCAGTTGGCATATCAGCATAGCCCGCTATTTCAGACAATCGTCCAGCAGCTGCAGAGTGAGCAGATAGAGAATCCAGCGCAACGAAAATTTCTGAAAATTCTAAGGAGTGATGACAGTATTCTCAAGCAAGATGTATCGTTATCGTTACTTCGAGGCGTTTACGGCAAAATTCAACTCCAAGATCTGACGGTTATTGGACGCTGGATTGATAGACGGGCTGAAGTGGCGCTGCTTGCCATTGTTGCCAGTGAAAAGAATCCACTGATCAGTACGAAAGCGTATGAAATGCTCTTCGGAAAGAGCATTAGCACTGAGCCACTTGCGACTTTGCTTGCGTGGATTCGAAAGCATCGATGGGAGGAGAGGGACAAATACAAAGAGTTGGTTGGAGTGGTAGGCAATCGGGATATTGTGGGTGAGGAGCAAGTTAAGGCAGCATTCAAGAAAATTCGTGATGAACTGAATGCAACAACTTTGCTCGACGCATTACTTCGAGTGTCTGATGCTTTGCTGATATCGTTATTTGTCGATGATTTTGAAAAGGAAATGTCACTAGGAAGAAGACTCGCACTCCTCTCTCATAGAAACGATTCTGTAAGAGCATTAGGTGTCCGCTCACTGGCGGGATGTAGTGATGTAGGTGCTTTGAAGATTCTTCGTGATAGTTATCTGGGTGAGAAAAGTCAGACAGTGATCGGCGAGTATGAAGCTGTCTTTCCAGAGTTTCCGAATAACGGCTCCCAACATATATTTGATGAACTCTAGGGTTTTGCTCTCTTTCCTCGACCATCAGACTATGACAGTGTTGACACTGTAAATAAGGCGATAGAGCACTGATGCTTAGTCTGGGGGAGCCGACAAAAGGGGAGTCTGCACAATGCAGCGAGTAATAGGAAAGAGGAATCGGGGTCGAAAATCATTGTTGTTTTCATTATGCATTGTATGCCTTGCTTCGGTGGTAGGATGTAGTTCTCAGTCTTCGAAGTTCGTTCCACTCGACATCGAGTCTCCTCAAACACGAATTACTCGTCTTGATGGTAGTTATGTCGGACTGCAGGAGTATGCAGGGAAACGAATAGCCATCCTGTTTTGGGCGAAGTGGTGTAGTAAATCAAGACGAGCATTAAAGCAGTTTGTATCCCTCTCTACTGAAGCACCAAGAGATACCGCCTTCGTTGCTATAAGCCTTGATCCGCTGAAATATGAGAAGGCACTTCGCGAATATTTAGCTGTCCATCCTCGCGGAAGAGTAGACTTCGCTTTTTCAGGGAACGGTGCAGATGACGAAGCAGCACTTGCATTTCAGGCCTCTAAATTGCCGTCAGTGTACCTTATTGATGCTAAAGGATTGATTGTTTCAAAAACAATCTCACTAGAAATCCTAGAGGATTCGGTAGCAGCAGGTGTCCCAGAGCGATGGCTTCCGGAAAGACAGGGTTAAAACGAGATTGCGGCTGAGCATTCCGTAGGGCAGTAGGTGCTATCAGGCTATCCCAAGCACTTGGTCTGTTTTCCATTGAAAAATTTCTGCTGGTGGAGTTCGTGGAGGAATGCAGCCTGATGGGCTTGGGCAGTTATCTCCTCGTAGAGATTGAATGCTCCGAGATGCCCAGTATTTTCGCCGATATCGAGCGTGAGTGGTAATCTGGGAAAGCGCTCAATCAAATCAGACGTCCACTGGAGCAGAGGTTCGGCAGGTAGCAATGCGTCATCCTGTCCTATTCTGAGGTAGATAGCCGGAAGAGGATCTTTCAAGTGTTTGATATCAAACTTTGTATAGAGTTCCTTGATCTGTCTGTGGTTTGGATTCCCCCATTCTTTCTCTTCTTGTGCCCAATATGGATCCTCTGATGTGATTTGGCGAAGTGGGTCAACGAGCGGCATTTCAAGGATAAGTCCCTCTAGCTTACTGCTACAAAAAGTCTGTGATGCGAATAGTGGCCACGCCCCTGCGCTTTTGCCGATTCCGATCATTATTCTTTTAGGATATCGATGCCGTAGGTACTCGATAGCAGCACGGAGGTCAGATACAGTACGTTCTTTTTTGTGAGCACGCGCTGCCTTATGCCAGGTAGACCCGTTGAAGCCGCCTCCCCGAATATGCGGTATCGCGATAATAAATCCTTGCTGCGAGAGAAGGGAAAGGAGGGGTTGGAACCGCGAGGGGAAAACTTTTCCATAGCTACCATAGGTTAAAACGAGGAGTGGGGCAGTACGTGTACTCTCTTCACGAGGAGTGGATGTATTAAAAATCGTAATGGGAATGTTCAATCCATCATTTGCTATGGCGAATTCATGATTTGGGACTGCGGTGGAATCTAAAGCCGGCAAGGTTTGAAGCTGAGTGCTAATCCTCCGTGACTGAATATCAAAGCGAACGGCATGATTTATAGCGACAGGCGTTTCACATCGAAAGAACAATGATGAGACTGCTCCAATGTACGGCTCGTGAAAGAGCGAGCAATATTGTTTTCGAATAGTGATAGGGGTTTCCTTCTGAGGGCCATTGGAAGGGAAAAAAAGATAATGGACAAAAAACCCTTGCCGAGCGCGTACGAGAAATCCTCCTGGTACCCGATAAAGCTTTTCGGGAAATACATCCGGCGCGAACTCATATATCTGTTTATGGTTGCCAGCAATGCCTCGATCATTGGTCCGAAAGATGGAGTACGAGCTGTCGGCAGCAAGTGAAATCATGTATGAGGCTTTATCGGATGATGCAACCGAAATAATCTCGCCCACTCCCTGTATTTCATCAAAAGCGTTTTCAAGCGTGGAATACTTCCACCATCGAAAGCTGTCGCCAGTGGAACATCTCATCAAGAGCTCGTCCTCTTGCAGCACCTCTAGATTGGCATGAATACACGGGAGTGGAAGTGGCACAACGTTTGGATGTTTACCGATAATATGCAGGGCAAGCAGGTCTTCTTTCTTATTGAGAATAGCGACTGTCTGATCTGAGGGAAGCGCGAAATCAATAATCTTTCCCTCGAAGAGTTTTCTCCATGTCGAAGTCATTGGATTAAAGAGAACGAGGAGTTGTTCTGCTTGAGCTTCAAGTAAGGCAGCGCCGTACTTCCCATGAGGGCTAAAGCGTAAACCACTGAGATAAGGGGCCGAGAAGTGGTTTAAAATTGGCTCGAATGAGAAATCGTTCCGTACTTTCTGCTCATTATCTTGAATAAAAAGGCGTGGCGCTCGGTCTTTTTTTGCCTGTTTTAGGGTGATTGAGCCGCCTGGGGTATGAATCTTAGATTTCTCTTCCTTCATGAAGAGCGCATAGTCTTTCAGTTGTCGTATTGATCTCTTGAAGGCGCGATTGTTTGAAGTCGGCTGATGAGAAACGACCGTAACGCCTGAACTGCCATGTGTTCGAGTAAGAGGCGTACAAGAATTTGTTAAAAGCAGAAGGGTGGCTATGAAGCCAATCGCAGAGCTCCTTCTCTGTTTCTGCCATCTTTTAGAAGAGACATTTCTTTTCATGGGCGTAGTACATTTTTTATTTTGCGCGCACGAGGGTGCGACGGATGAATTATAGTGTTTTTTACGGGGTTTCTACAAAAGAAGAATGTCTGAAAGGAAAAATAAAGAGAGCAAGAAATGAGAACAGAGACATGGGATGAACGGAGAAAATACAGGGAGAGAATACAAATGAAGGAGAAACCGGCTCCCAGTCAGGTACATAGCTTGCCTCGAATAACATAGCTTGCCTCTAATAACACTGAGCTGATTTGTGAAAGTAGTGAGCTGGTTAGTAGTACTGAGCTGGTTAGTAGTACTGAGCTGGTTAGTAATACTGAGCTGATTAGTAATACTGCGGGCTGAATTAATGTCGCGCAAATGCGGGAGGAGGGAGTCGAACCCTCACACCTCGCGGCACTGGATCCTAAATCCAGCGTGTCTACCAATTCCACCACTCCCGCGCAGCGACCCGAGATACATACACTTCTCCGCCAAGCAATGCAAGTTATTGAGTATAAAGAGGAATGTTTACTGGAGTTTTTTCTCTTCTAGCGATATTCTATTGGGATTCCGACCAGTTCGGATGATAGTGGAAAATAGCAATAGAAAGAGAACAACACGACAAGGTATTCGAATGAATCAAGTAAGTACCGACTTCTCCCATGAGCGGTCTGATATCGATGAGGTAACAACAAAAATTGAAGTAACAGTTCCCCAGGCCGAATTTGAAAAGCGAGTTGAAGCCGAAGTGGTAAAGTTGCAGCCGCAGGTGAGTCTGAAAGGATTTCGAAAGGGGAAGGCTCCCTTGGGCATGGTAAAGAAAATGCACGGAGAGCGAGTTCGATTTGAGGTCTCACAACGACTAATTTCAGAGACTCTGTATCAAGCGCTCGTCAAAGAGGAGATTAACGAAACTGTCGGAGAGCCAGAGCTTGAGCTCGGTGAGCGACAGGATGGCGGTGACTTCTCGTATGTAGCGAAGGTATTCTTTCCGCCGAAACCGAACATCGAGAAGTACGATGCATTTAAAGTGGAGCTCGATGAGGGGGATGTCACTGATAGTGACGTGGATAATGCCATAGAGGAAATGCGCGCATCTCAGAGTACCTTTCGAACGATTACTGACCGCACCGTGGTAGAAAGCGGTGATGTCATTAAGGGAAAGATTCGTGTTGGTCTTGAGGGGGAGGAGCCCGCAGCGGAGGAGCCTCTTGTTGTTCGGCTGGGAGATGGACGCTTGCCGGAGGAATTGGAGTCAGGTCTCCTTGGACTTGAGGTGGGAGAGACGAAGTCAATCGAAACCACGCTCCCAGATGATCACAGAGATGAACAGCTACAAGGCAAGAAAGCGGTATATCTCGTGACTCTTGATGAGTTGCAAGAGCAGCTTTTGCCAGAGGTGACCGATGACTTTGTAAAAACCTTGGGTATGGGTGCGCAGACAGTGCTTGAGCTCCGGTTGAAGGTTCGGGAGCAGATGGAGAAGCAACGCGAGCAACAAGAGCAAGCGGAGATTCATGCACAAATCCTCAAAGAACTCCTCGAGAAAAACGCCTTTACTGTGCCCCAGAGTATGATTGACGGCGAGATTCGCTCGTTGCTGGTGCGTAATGGATATGTCGATCCACAAAAGGTTGATGTACATCGAATGCCTGTTGATACTTTCCGAGAGCAGTTGGGGAAAATTGCTGAGGAGCGTGCCCGTACTACTATTTTAGTAGAACGAATTGTAGAGCAGGAGAGTATTGATTTTAGTGATGCTGAGCTCAGCACGCTTTTATCCGAAATATCTGAAGAACATGGAATGCCGATAGCAGATGTAGAGAAAGCGTTACTCTCAGATGGCAGAAAAGCAAACTTTGTGAGAGAACAGAAGCAGAAGAAGGCATTAGACCTATTGCGTGATAGAGCATCTATTACCAGAGTAAAGAAGTCTAAGGACTAAACGAGGGAGCACGAAGATGAATGAGCAAGCAATGAATTATATTCCCTACGTAGTAGAGCAGACCGGAAGGGGTGAGCGTTCCTACGATATTTTTTCGCGACTCTTAAAGGAGCGTATTGTATTTCTGGGAAGTGAGGTAAACGATGCAGTGGCAAATGTCATCATTGCTCAGCTCTTATTTCTGGAGAGCGAGGACCCTGAGAAAGATATCTATCTTTACATCAACAGTCCTGGTGGTTCTGTAACTGCAGGGATGGCGATTTACGATACGATGCAGTACGTGAAGCCAAGTGTTGGGACCGTCTGTGTAGGGCAAGCGGCAAGCATGGGAGCTGTGCTTCTTTCAGGTGGTGCTGAAGGAAAACGTTCTGCCCTACCGCATTCAAGAGTGATGATTCATCAGCCTATGGGTGGATTCCAGGGGCAGGAGTCTGATATCGCAATCCATGCCCGAGAGATTGCGAGAGTGAAGAAAGAGCTTCTTCAGATTCTGGCAAGGCATACTGGAAAGACGCTGGAAGAGATTGAGCGGGATAGTGACCGGGACTACTTTCTGACTTCAATGGAAGCGAAAGAGTACGGGGTCATTGACCACGTGTATGAACGCCGTGGAGAGGACGCAAAGTAGGAATAAATAGTTCATTTCAAATAGTTAAGGCGGATATTGATGTCCTTTGCTCTGTGACCATCGGTGGCCTGTTCGCAATCATGAACAAGGTGAGTATTGGAATTTCTGATAGGTGCTCACTTAGTCGTAGCTGGTATGGTAGACTTGAGGGAAGAGGGGAATTGAGGTCGCCTCTGAGCATTAGGAATCTTTGAAAGGGAGATGAGAGTTGGCGAAAGGAAGTGATAAGGGAAGAAATACTCTCGTATGTTCATTCTGTAACCGCACGCAAGAGGAGGTGCGTAAGCTCATTGCAGGACCTGGTGTCTATATTTGTGATGAGTGTATTGACCTCTGTAACGATATTATCGCTGATGAGGTAGAGCAGGAAGAAACCCTTTCGGGACAATCGCAAGTACCCAAGCCGCAAGAGATAATGGATTTTTTAGACCAGTACGTAATTGGTCAAGCGTACGCGAAGAAAGTGCTTAGTGTTGCAGTGCATAATCATTACAAGCGAATCGATGCGAAAGGCGGCTCTTCTGACGTGGAGATTCAGAAATCGAATATTTTGCTGTGTGGTCCAACAGGAACTGGGAAAACACTACTTGCACAGACCCTCGCGCGCATACTAAAGGTGCCCTTTACGATCACGGATGCAACAAGTTTGACCGAGGCGGGATACGTAGGAGAAGATGTTGAGAACATCATCCTCAATCTATTGCAGGCTTCAGATTATGATGTTGAGCAGGCTCAGCGCGGTATCGTGTATATCGATGAGATTGATAAGGTTTCACGGAAGGCTGAAAATCCCTCTATTACTCGCGATGTTTCAGGTGAAGGAGTTCAGCAGGCATTATTGAAAATGTTGGAGGGGACAGTAGCGAGCGTTCCACCGAAAGGCGGAAGAAAGCACCCCCAGCAAGAGTTCTTACAAGTGGACACCTCTAATATTCTCTTCATTTGTGGTGGGGCATTCGTTGGCCTAGAAGATATCGTCCGCCAGCGGGTTGGAGAGAAGAAGCTGGGGTTTGGAGTTGCTTCTGAAGAAAAAAAGTCAGCTTCAAAGAAAGAAGAACGTGAGAGACTCCTTTCACAGCTACAACCGGAGGATCTGTTGAAGTTCGGATTGATTCCGGAATTTATTGGGCGTCTTCCACTGATTGCGACTCTTGAGGATCTCGACGAAGAAGCGCTGGTACAGATACTGAAAGAGCCGAAGAATGCGCTTACGAAGCAGTACAAAAAGCTTTTTGAGCTAGAGAATGTAACTCTGAAGATTACAGATGAGGCCTTGCTCGCTATCGCCCGAAAAGCGTTAGAACGAAAATCTGGAGCGAGAGGTCTTCGCGCTATCTTAGAGGACCTGATGCTTGACATGATGTTTGAAATCCCATCTCAGCCTGACATTAAAGAGGTGGTGATTAGTGAGGACACGGTCGTTAAAGGTGAAAAGCCTCTGGTGGTCTACCATCAGCAAGAAAAGTCAGCCTAGTCATTTTTTCAATCCAAAACCCCTCTGTATACTTCGCCAAGCGGGGCGTTGCTCCCTTGAAGAGAGATTTTATGGTATTTGAAGTGCCTTTCCCTAGAGTCACAACCCAGCCTCCTCCGATATCGAAATGAGGAGTGCGCCTTTTTAGACTTATCCACAGGATGTGGATAACTTCCCCGAAACCTGTGTTGCGCCCTTTTGCAACCAGGAATATGATCGGTAAATAGTGAGATTGTTGCTCTTTTTTACCAAAGGCATCTCTGGCTGTCCCTAAAAATTGTCGATCTGGTCAATGATAGGTTCGAACAGGGGAGGCTTTGTTGAGAAAAGAGAAGAAAATCATGCAAAGCCAATAGTTTGGCGGTTCTCGCTCCACGAGATTGCATCATATAGAGAGAGGCTCTCTGTTTGGTGTTTGGAGAGAGCTAGAGGCTTCTTCCTGATGATGTAAGAGATAGAGGGGAGGGGCGTCTCTTACGAGAAGATTAAGAAAAGTTTCTTGGGCTATCTCAAGAAGCGCATATGGAAAAGATGAGCATGAAAGAGTCAAAGAAGACCCACAACGTTCCATTACTGGCATTGCGAGAGCTAGTGGTATTCCCACAACAGGTTGTCCCGCTCTTTGTCGGACGAGAGAAGAGTGTTCGGGCAATCGAAGAGTCTCAAAAGGAGAACAAGCTCATCATGCTCGCAGCACAAAAAGATGCAAGGACAAGTAATCCGAGCTCGAAGGATATTTATGAAGTCGGGACGTTGGGAGAAGTTGTTCAGTTAATTCGCTTAGCGGACGGCCCCATCAAGGTGCTTGTCGAGGGAAAACAGCGAGCTCGTATTACTGACTTCACACAAGAAGATGAATTCATGATGGTTGAGGTCGAAGAGCTTGCTCCTGATATGGCAGCCTCAACAGAGCTTAAAGCGCTTATGCGTTCGGTGAATACAACTTTTGAAAGTTACGTAAAGCTCGGGAAGAAAGTAAATCCCGAGATGATTATGCAGGTGAACGCCATTGAAGATGCCTCGCGTCTTGCCGATGCAATTGTTGTGCAGCTCAACATCAAACTTGAGGACAAGCAGGAGATTCTCGAAATTATCGATCCAGAAAAACGATTGGAGAAAATCCTCTCCCACATGAAGTCTGAGATTGAGATTCTGCAGGTAGAAAAGCGGATCCGCAGTCGGGTCAAGAAGCAGATGGAGAAGACCCAGAAAGAGTACTATCTGAATGAGCAAATGCGGGCTATTCAGAAGGAGCTTGGTGATAAGGATGACTTCAGGAATGAAATTCAGGAGTTGGAAGATCAGCTTCGAGCAAAGGAAATGCCTGAAGAGGCAAGAGAGAAGACAGAAAAGGAGATTCGCAAGTTAAAGATGATGTCTCCCATGTCCGCCGAAGCTACCGTTGTTCGCAATTATGTGGATTGGATGATTTCTCTCCCATGGGATGAGATGTCTGAGACGGAGATAGATGTTGAAAAGGCTCGTGACGTCTTAGAGGCTGATCATTATGGGCTGGAGAAAGTGAAGGAGCGTATTTTGGAATACCTGGCAGTTCAGAAGCTGGTAGGGAAGATACGTGGACCTATCCTATGTCTTGTGGGCCCTCCTGGGGTGGGGAAGACCTCACTTGGAAAGTCGATTGGTAAGGCAACAGGTCGAGAGTTTGTTCGGGTAGCCCTTGGTGGGGTTCGAGATGAGGCAGAGATTCGTGGCCATCGTCGGACCTATATTGGGGCATTGCCAGGTAAAGTTATCCAGTCTCTGAAGAAAGCAGGAAAGAGCAATCCGATCTTTCTTTTAGATGAGATTGACAAGATGTCAACAGACTTCAGGGGAGACCCCTCTTCAGCACTGTTGGAAGTATTGGACCCAGAGCAAAACTGTACTTTCAATGATCACTATCTTGATTGTGATTACGACCTATCTAAGGTGATGTTTGTGTGTACCGCCAATACGCTACACACCATCCCTGGGCCGTTGATGGATCGGATGGAAATTATACGTCTATCAGGTTACACGGAGCTTGAGAAGCTTGCTATCATGCGCAAGTACCTTGTTCCAAAGCAGCTTGAAGAGAACGGATTGTCCGAAGAGAATGTTGATCTGCAGCCGTCTGCTGCTGTGCAAATTGCAAGACGATACACTCGGGAAGCAGGAGTGCGGAGCCTTGAGCGTGTGGTAGCGACCCTCTGTCGAAAGGCGGCCGTTGAGGTTGTTGAGCATGGGCCAGACCATCAGGTGATATTTACGGCAGATAATCTTGCTCAGTATCTGGGTCAGCCAAAGTTTCGGTATGGAAATGCTGAAGCAGAACATCAGGTGGGAATGTCCACTGGTTTGGCATGGACTGAGAAGGGTGGAGAGATGCTGGTAATTGAAACAGCAATTCTACCAGGTCGAGGGCGTTTGCAGATTACTGGGAAGCTTGGGGATGTAATGCAGGAGTCAGCGAAAGCTGCTCTCAGTTATGTTCGTTCAAGGGCGGAGATGCTGGGCCTTCCACGATACTTTTTTGATAAAGTGGACATTCATGTGCACGTCCCAGAGGGAGCTATTCCAAAAGATGGCCCCTCTGCTGGGATAACGATGGCAACATCACTAGTCTCGGCGCTAACTGGGATTCCAATTGATAAGAACCTGGCCATGACTGGAGAGATTACTCTTCGCGGTAACGTGCTTCCAATCGGTGGTTTGAAGGAGAAAGCGCTGGCAGCACACCGAGGGGGAATTACGAGGATCTGTCTTCCGAAGGAGAATGAAAACGACATCGAAGACATTCCAGCAACTGTTCGTGACCAACTTGAGTTTATTCCAGTGGCGCACGTTGACGAGGTGCTCTACGAGGCCTTGGTAACTGATGGGCGTGCTGGATTTGAGCGTTTACTTGACCAGACAGCGATTCGTGACGAGGTACTGTTCTCTGATTTTGTCAAAGAGGAAGATAAGGTATCTGCTGGACGAGATGGCTCAAAGTCTGCTCAGATTAGTGATGTAGTGACTCACTAGAGAGCGCAAGCTGGAAAGATACGAGCGCAAAAAAGGGAACGTCTATACGTTCCCTTTTTTATGGTTCCAATAAAGACTCAGAGGAGACGATCTCACCACAAGGACGTCTAAATAGCCGATAATTTCTACTGTAATCTTGTGGAGTTGACATCTCTTTTCTTCGTGGGTACTCTTTGGCTTCCCTTCAACTGGGGGCGCTTAGCTCAGTTGGTAGAGCGTCAGCCTTACAAGCTGAATGTCGCAAGTTCGATCCTTGCAGCGCCCATTTTTTCATTTCTGTTTCTATTCTCGCTGTTTTCATCTCTCGCTCTTCTGATCTCTAGCTGCTCTTATTTCTCGTGCTCTTATTCTTTTTGCTTTCGAATCTTTAGCAGCAATAATGTTTAGCACCAGTGACTTTTAGCAGCAGTGATCTTTAGGAGCAGTGCGCAGTAGTGCATCGAAAAATTTGCGCAATTTGATACATCGCAATCCGTTCTCTACGATATCTTTATTGCAAGATATGCCCAACCTATGAGGAGCAGGATTCCTCCGATCGGTGTTATGCGACCCAGCCACCTGAGATCTGTTACGGCAAGAGCGTAAAGGGACCCAGAAAAGATAAGAATTCCGCAGAGGAAGATGAGAGCGCAGACTTTCATATGTTCTGGCTGAAGTTTAAGGCAGGGAATAGAAAGCAGTACAAGCGCGTGAACGATATGATAATTCCATGCTGTTTGAAACACTTCTTTGTGGTAGGCGGATAGAGAGTCTCTCAATGCATGGGCACCAAAGGCTCCAAGGAGTACAGCAAAAAAGCCTAAGATGGCACCGATTTTCATGTAACCTCCCTCTTCTTATCCGTCTATCCCGGCCTGCGGATGCAGACTCGTTAATTAAAGTTTACTGATGGGGGTTGTTGAGCAGCTTTTAATTCAGCCTCATCCAGTTCAAAAAACTCACGAGCATTGAATCCGGTAAAGCCCGCGACGATGTTATTGGGAAATTGTTGGATTGATGTATTAAAAAGACCAACAGAGTCATTGTAGTGTTGTCTTGAAAATGAAACTTTATTCTCGGTGCTTGTCAGCTCTTCCTGTAGCTGAAGGAAATTTTCATTTGCCTTGAGCTCTGGATAGGACTCTGAAAGAGCAAATACTTGTCTTAGCATGCCAGCGAGCATCCCTTCAGCTTCAGAGACTCCGCGAACATCTCCTTGTGAAGCTGCGGCCATCGCAGAGTTTCTTGCCGTAATTACTTGTTCAAGGGTCTCTTGTTCATGCTTTGCATAGCCCTTGGCAGTTTCTACTAAGTTCGGGATGAGGTCGTAGCGGCGTTTTAATTGGACATCAATCTGAGACCATGCGTTATCAGTCGCAACTTTTTGACGAACGAGGCGATTATAAATGCCAACCCCATAAATAACGAGAATAATGAGCGTGAGTCCTAAAATTGCGAGCGTGTTCATGCTTCTTTCTCCCTAAGAATTGGAGGACCGTCGATATGCCTTCCTCTGTCCTAGGGTATCAGAATCAATACTGTTCGAGAAGTTGCGAAGTGGGGGGTAATGCTATTCGCTATCTCGTGCTGATTATTTTTAAAAGATGGTGGGCGAACCCTTTCCCATAAGACTCACTTCTACCACAACTCGTGCCTTCAGTCGGTAGAACAGGGATAATGCTGAGTTCATTGTTAGGGTCTAGTTCTTCAATGAGCCATTTTTCGTCTTCAGGGATAAGGATGCATCGGGGTGATGAATGTTTTATGAACTCGCGGCAGGCATGTAAATGCTCGACTTTCTTTAGGTTGGGGTCAAATCCAAGACCTGATGTCACTATAATATAGTCTGGACGTACGAGAGAAACATACTGCTGGACTTCGGGTGTCTTCGTTATGCCACATTCCAGTATAGACACCGCATGTCGTCTCTTCGCGATAAGTGCTTTTTTCAGAATCTGAAAAACTACTCTGAGTTTTTCACGAGTATTTTTCGGAAGAGAAAGTTCCAATATTGAGAAGGATAGTCCGGTAAGAGTATTGTGAGAAAGATGAGAGCTGATGACCGAGTGTTGCTTGCTGAGGCTTTCGCTGATAATTCGCCTCACAATTGTTTTTCCTCTCATTCCGATAATAGCAACAACTGGTCCACTAACGTTTCTTCGAGCAAGTCGAGTCAAGGTAACGAGCAGACGTTGCTTTTTTTGCTTTCCAGAAAGAAGACTTTTATTCATCGATTCCAGCGGGACATTCTTTATCTTTCGTTGGAGTCTTCTACCAGCCGTAGTCCGCTGAAGATAGTCGCCGAAGCGTGTCATCCCTTCCCGGATGTCCTCTTCGCTTCTTCCAAAGTTAATACGAAGATGTGACTCTCCTGATGGACCGAACGCTGCTCCTTCAACAAAGGCAACGTTTGCTTTTTTTAGAATATCATAAACGAGTCTCCGCGACTGCCTTGCCAGCGGCACGGTATCTTTAATACGAGGAAATGCGAAATATGTAGCTTGTGGAACTTGATAGTCTAACCACTCAGACATCTGATCGAGAAATGCGACCGTCAGATCGCGGCGTTGACGAAATTCCTCAATGGCTGCAAGACGAGCAGATTCACCATAACGAAGTGCAGCAATAGCAGCGTATTGAGATGCAACTGGAGCACATGAAACCATAACGTCATGGATCTTGAGAATACTTTCAGTAACGTGCGATGGGGCCGCAAGAAATCCAACCCTCCAGCCAGTCATGGCATACGCTTTTGAAAAAGAGCAAACTCGAATCAGGTATTCTCGTGCCCATGGGAATGCCGCTGGTGAAATGTGTCCAGCGGGTGAGAAGTAAAAATCTTTGTATACTTCGTCAACGATCACATATATGCCATTCTTGACCGCGAGTCGGAGGAGTCCCTCAAGTAGTGTTGAGGAAAATACTGTTCCAGTTGGATTATTTGGAGTACAGAGGATAATTGCTCGCGTGCGGGGTGTGATTGCCTGCTCAAAGGCCTCTAGCGAAAGATCAAATCCAGTATCTTCATCAAGGGGAACATATACCGGGGTAGCCTCAGAAAGGTGAATGGAACCAATATAGGAGGCATAAGTAGGGGAGGGAACAAGGACTTCATCACCTCGTTGTACGAGTGCTAGGAGGGTCGCTGTCATGCCCTGAATTGAGCCTGCTGTGACAATCATCTCCTTCTCCGGATCGTACTCCGCCCCGTCAGTTCCAAGCGAGAGCGCTAGCTCTTCTCGTAATTCTTCAAGTCCTGGAGAAAGCGAGTATCGGTCGCATAGTCCAGCTCGTATCTTCTCCTCGACGTACTCGACAATTTCTTGGGGAGTATTAAGGTATGGGATACCTTGAGCCAAAGAGATTGCTCCAGGAATCTTCGAGGCCTTTAACTCAATTTCCTTGATGGGAGAGAGAGAAAAGCGTGAAGCGCGATTACTTATTCTAGCGAGGTGCTCTCGGGAGGGAACCGAGGATAACCAATTCTGAGTGCTAACGCGACCTTCCGCTCTTGTCATGCTCTTTAGCCTAGCAGTGAAAGGAGCGAAATTCTACAGTTGTTGAACGAACTCAGAAGGGCTTTTTCCTCTCGGTCGATTGATATGGTCATAAGCCTCGGCCAGACAAGCCTCGCTCAGTCAACTCTCTACCAGTCAATGCAAGAGACTGAGTGAGAATCTTTTTTACACAATGTATTGCAGTAGGAGAGAGGTTAAGCCCTCTAACTTCTCGCTTCTAATTCTTGCCGCAGCTCTAGTAGGAACGGAATATCCTGAAACTGGTCTTCTTGTACTGCTTCCCAGAGCACTCCAGATGGGCGGGGATGAGCACTCTTCGTTTCTATCGTTTCTGATGGTGTAAAGACCCACTCAAGCGGATAGTCGTGTGGTTGTAGGGTGATAACACCATTATCAACCAACTGGACATCGTGAATGGTAGTTACCACTTTTGCATGGTCTGGGATGATATTCAGTTCCCCGAAAACACCGAGCTCAAGGTCGGCAAAGCCACCACCCTTTCCAGTTCTTGCTCCATCCCGAGTTACAGCAACGCTTCCAACCACAAGAATATCCATCGGCAGCATCTCAGTGAAGCGCACCGGTGTTCCATACTTAAGAGCTCCTTCAATATGAGCAGCCTCCAGAAGGTCAATGCCATCTGCATTGAGCTTTGCTGGATCCAGAAGAACGAACGGAAAGTCTTCAACAAGTTCTGGTACTGGCGTATACAGCAACTTACCATCGCGGAGCGCATTATAGCGTACTGGAATCTGAGGCATGTCAGGGTTAGACTTCACGACTCGAGCGTCTTTCCAGAAGGGCATGGCTGCCAGTCGATCAGCAGCTTTATCGGCATCAACAAAATTAGAAATACGATTCCAAGCTGGGCCGACGGCGTACCCTTTCTCTTCTAGGGTCGACCAGATAAGACTTCTGAGTGAATCTTTCTCGGTATTTCTCCCTGCCCAGCGCAATGCTTCTTCCGCCATACTCTTGCTCCTTTTGAATGAATGCGTGCCTGACTATAGCCCAGGTCAGGAATTAATTCAAAAAATCTCATGCGATGGTCAGAGATGCTAACGTTGAGTTAAGACTGAGAAAGTCTTGAAATTTGCTTACCGCCATAGGCTTGCTACTCTAACAGGGAGGTCCCCCAGAAAGTGAGCTGGGAGTGCTGGTATTTTCCAGTAGTAGGAATGAAGAGACTTTTTGATATGGTGGAGCCTAAAAAGGGAAATCGGTCGGAGTCTGCTGAATCAGGTCATGATGAGCGTTCCCCTGCACTGCCTTCGCTCTCGGATACTGCCTTCGAATTGCCTCATCCTGATCAGGATCCCCTTCGTTCAATTGATCAGTCTGATCGATACGGCTTTGAGCTTATCGAACGGAGAATCAAGGCTATTCCCGAGTTATTTGAAAGATATATGGAGAGCCCGCTGCCAGATCTCCAGCCGTTATCCGGCTCAGTGGGTGTTTATGGATTGGGAAGTTCTCGTTCGCATGCGGAATATCTGGCTACACTCCTGCAACGGATTCCAGGCGTGCATGCCAGCAGTCAATCTGTGTCATCTCTTCATGATCAGAGTGGAGCAGGCGAGGTAAAGATAGTCTTTTCTCAGGGAATGAGCACTAATACGCATGGTTTGATTCAATCACAGATCGCTGATGAACGAGGTATTCTTTTTACCGCTACTACATCAGAAGGAGCTCATAATACCAGGAAAGCTGAAGTTCATAGCCTGTTAACAGACATCAACTCTTCAGGGGTCGATACGGTCATCATGCCGATGGAAAATGAATATCAAGTACTCGTTCGGACGGTTGGGCCATGGTTCGGGTTCCTTGCTGCATATCGTGTTGCTTCTCAATTAGCGCCAAAGGAGTTCGCCCCAATCCGTACCGAGCAGATCGTCGAGATGTTTTCTGAGGCGCCCCTTAAGGCGAAGGAGATATTATCGCAGACCTCGAGAGAAACCCTAGCATCCGCGAGCATTTATCTTGTCGGGCATACTCCTGCCATTAATCATCTCCGAAATATCGGATACAAGTTTATGGAGGGAGCCTTTCTTGAGAACCCCATGGTATCAACCGTGATGGAATTTGATCATGGACCGTTTCAATTAGTTCAGCGAAGGGGAGGGTCGATATTTCTTTTTAGTAGTGAGGACGAGAGCGAGATAGATTTTAATCGCTCGTTGACGGAGAGTCTTGTTGCTGTAGGGCAAGCTCCACCACTTGTTGTCTGTTCCACCCTAAAACCTGAACTGAGAGTCCTAGAATATGAAATGGTAATGAATCACGTCATGCTGGACTTGATGAAGCAAGGTGGAAATGCCTGTAATCAATTGGATTTTCAGGAAGGTGAGAATTACAATAAAAACCCGACCAAGAGATAGAATAGCGTTTGTTTTAGTGGTACAACGTGGTTCACGCGATACTGAAAGACCGACCCCAAGGGTCTTAAGTCGTCAGGGCGGCGGGAAAGAGTTGTTGAAAAGAAATTCCAAGTAAGACACGGAGTTGAACTTGATGAGGCCAAGACCTCACGATCCCAAGACGGAAGCCAATTCGATTCCAAACGAACCATTTCAGAGTGCACCGTCTACTGCTGCAAACACGTCTGAGAATTTGGATAAGTTAAATCCCCCCAATGTGTTTGCTGGAATAGGTGAACTTGTGGAGGCCTTTCGTACAGATCCTTCGCTTGCGCCAGTTCTAGCGAACCTCCGGGCTCAACTTGAAGCAGCGTTATCGGAACATGGCAGTAAGCAAGAGGGAAAGATAACAGAACAACTTGTTGCCTCAGCCTCTGTCCATGACCGTGGCTCTGCGCTCAGCCAAGAGTTAGGGGAACGGCCTACACGAGGGGCAATTACGTGTTTAGGCTCCTTACCTTTGCCTCTAAGGCAGGGGGATTTCAAGGCGTATGTTTTTGAGTCAACCCAATCGCATGATCACCTGATTGCTGTTACGAAAGGTGACATAAGTTCGGATGAGCCTCTACTGGTCCGAGTTCATTCTGAGTGTATCACGAGCGAGACCCTATGCGGATGCGACTGCGACTGTGTTGAGCAGCTTGAGGGTGCGCTCAGTCAGATAGAGGAGGAGGGGCGAGGTATTCTTTTTTATCTTCGGCAGGAAGGCAGGGGCGCTGGGTACTCCAACAAGGCACGTGATCGAATGTTAGTATGTGCCTCTGAAAACGAACTTGGCACTTTCGACGCATATAGGGGGCTTGGACTCCCCGAAGATAGACGGAACTACGAAAGTCTTCGGGATGTTGCATACCTTTTGGATATTAATGCGCCCCTCATTGTAATGACCAATAACCCCGATAAGCTGAATGGACTTCGACAACTCGGATTTACGGTTGAGAGCCGCTCGAAGTTGACGATTCCTCCGAACCCTCATAACGCCTATTACCTCAAGACGAAGGGTGAGAATGGGCATATGTTGGACAAGAGCGATACGATGGATCAAGAGGAACAGGGGATCCAGTCTGCTTATCCCTGGGAAGTCAAAGCATTTGTGCCGCATTCTTTAGATGTTGCAACTCGATACACGCATAATGCCTCTTATCCGCTTCCGATTCGACCATTACCAGGTGTACTCGTACTGGATCCGAAACAGGTAGGAGAGCTGTATAGTATCCAAAGTAATCTTGGTGTGTCTTTGATTCAGAATATGGAGACACTTTCCTATGGGAAATTTCATATTCAATTAGATGCCAATCTTACTAATGCCAAGCTCGAAGAGAATGCGCATGGACCTCTCGCAAAGATCATTGGAGCCAATCCACACTGGTTCAATACCCATGTTTATCGCGATAGTATCGCAGGGCTTGATTATGTAACGCTTGAATACAATGTAGCGCCTCTCGCAGCTCCAATTGTCCGAGTCCATAGTGAAAATCTCCTAGATCGATTTCCATCGTCCGATACTACTGACACCAGTAAGTATCAGCGCTCTATTGATACTATAGTGAAGAATGGGCGTGGATTACTGTTACTTTATCCAGAGGATGGTCGCGGGAAGGGATTGAGTGGAACGTTTCTTGAGCGCATGTTAGTAGCGAAGGGCGCTGCTCGGAACAGCTCTGAGGCATCCGCGATTCTTGGCACTGAGGATGATCGACGTGATTATGCAGCTATAGCGAAACTGGTCCGGCATCATTATCCTCACGATAATATTACTCTTCTCTTCAGCTCAACAGATAGCATCCCGAAAAAGCAAAACCTGCTCGCTTGCCTCTTACAAGAGGGAGTCAAGAATTTAAATCTCAGTTATCTGAATAAAAGCCGAAAAGGCTGAAAAATAAAATCTCGGTCTTTTTATGGATCCTTTTACAGAAGATGGAAGGAGCAAAAGAGATGAAACGAGTAAGGGAGTCACTCTTATTACGATCAAAGCCTCATCATCGTTCAACCCAGAGAAAGCTGGTTAAGTTATTTTTGAGGTCTTGCAGATCTTCATCGATTATCTTGAGACCATATACTTCAGCAAGTACTCTACTTCCCATAGTAGCAATATTGATTGGCAATTTCCCCGCATGGAGATGCTCGGCCACAACGGCATGGTCAATCAGGTTCCCCGTTCCACTGGTGAGATTCAAGGTTTTATAGCGGCGCATTAAGTTCTCTCGGCACTGCTTCAGTACTTGGGGATGAGTCATAATGGTATCAATGTCATCGATTGAAGCATCAGGATGACTCATCAGCGTATGTTGAATTGGTATTGCATATTGTTCGACTATTTTAAACTTCCATTCTCCCATAGCATTAATGCTTTCCTCAACAACTCCGCCTGTGGAGTTATGAATCGCAAACTGACCAGCATCGATACGTCCCTCACACAGTTCGCGAAGGACATTTTCAGTCGTATGAAGGTACTGGACGGTCAGGTTTTCTAACCCCTGTTTTTGAATGCGGTACTGAAGCGCTTCTTCATTGAAGCTTCCTTTGCCACCCTGAATACCTACGGTGAGAGTTCCAGCATTTGCCTGTTTTGGAAGTAGAGCTCCATAAACGGTATCGAGCGCTTTCCCAAGCTTAGAGCGCATCGCCATGGTATACGGATTGAGAGTCTGCAAGTCTGAAAAGAGATCCCATGAGTCGTTACATGTCTGCTCTCTGAGTTCAAATAACTTTTTTGCTCCTAAAGTATCTATTGTTGTCGGTTGAAAGTCGAAGCTATCGAGCACTCGACCAATGAAGTGCGTGAGTCCCTGACTACCTGCAGCAAGGCGGTCATGTTCATCTGCCGAGAGTTCAAGCGTCCGAAACCCGAGCTCCTCGAAAAGAGATTTCCATCGTTGATAGAGAACTTCCGGGCTATTGAGATTCTCCAGCACGATGGGAAGGTCACGATTGGAGTCTGACAGGATACTGTCTGGACCAAACATTGGATGAGTTAGAATAGTATATGCATCATCACCAAGATATTTCTGAAACAGCTTCTTGGGATAGCTCTTGACCGATAAGACATCGAGGACCAACGGCTTATTCGCTCGGGATTTAATAATGCTGACATGTTGCGCGAGTGTCCGCTTTAATTCGCGAATAGGGATGCAGTAAAAGAGGGCATCTGCGTGGAGCGCTTCAATTTCATCCACGAGTCTTCCGTGACCACTTTCTATTTCTTCTACTGCCGGATCATGAATCAGTAATGTAGCCTTTGGAGCTAATAACTGAGCAAGGATTTTTCCAAATCTTCCATATCCAAATATTGCAACGGTTTCATCCATTGGACTTTTTGAGCTCCACATAAACAAAAATGGTCTTCGTGATTTACTCACGGCTTTTAAATGTGTGGCTGATGGTACCGAAAGCGTTTTGCGATTACAATTCTAGAAGGTGCTATGTCCTACCACTTCTTAGAGTAAGTTTTAGTCGCGACGGTATGAGTTTCCACTCACCGCGGTTTAGCTCGATGGAGGTCTGCTGGTTTTTAAATATTAGTCGTACCGCTCGCTTGGGTTTGGTATCTCATAGCTCTTGACCTCTCCAGAAGTGAGCCGTACTTCAACAGAGAGCCCCTCTGGATACTGTTCACCAGGCCTGTCGAATCGAAAGTGCTCTCTATTGCCATTCGCTACACCAGTGCCCCTTCCTCGTTCGAGAATATTCCCATCTTTATCTTTCAGAAGGAGATCCTCTACTCCCCCCGTCATAAACTTCGGTAAAATAACAACAAGCTTTCCATCGCTGTCGGAATGGGGCTTAAAAACGAACTCGTCTGGCCCATCCATTTCATTCCCTTTAGGAGTTACCACGGTACCAGAATTTGAGCTGTCAGAGGGAGTTTCAGGAGAACTGGTTTGTCCTGTCGGAAGCTCTCCCCGTTCGAGTGCCTCAATCGCTGCTTGAGCCCTTGCCAGAGCGGATTCAAGGTCTCCCGTAGCGATAGTCTGATCTTCTCCTTCTCCTCGTCCATCAAAAAGGGCGGAGTGATTGTCATCGAGTTGAGCTGCCATGAAAGATTGTTGGTAGAGAGTATCGTGCTCCTCCTGGGTGATGTGACCCTCTGTTACAAGGTCGGCCAGAGCCCGATTCGCGGCCTCTTCCACATTAATATAACCATCTGCTCTCGTGAGAGCCGCTTTATGAGAGTCGAAGCGCTCGCCAAAAAATTGAGCAATCTCACTACCCTCTGAAGACTGAATTCTCTCTTGTAGGAGTGCGGCAAAGAGTTCCTCTTCGTTAATCGTTGAGCCTATTGAGGGGGAAAGAAATGCGCGTAGCTGATTTTCAAAAGTGGCACTCTGTTCAGTGGTCTGGACGGACTCATTTGGTGCCTCAGATGTCCTAAGTCTCGCTGATTGTTCAGTATTTATAGAAATGCTCATCTCTGCGTACTCCATGTACTGGTTGATCTTGATTCTGGAGCCTCTATCCCTGAGGGCTCTCTAACGAATGAACAGCAGAAATCATGCCACTCCAGGGAGTGGACTTGGGGGTATCAAGCACTCAAGGGCGTTCGTTCGTGTATGTGCACGGTGTTTATGCAGGTCGTCACGAAGCGTGACTGCTGCGTGGTGGGGAGGGGCGGGACTTGAGAGTAACAATAAAACAGTTCTTCCCTTCCTCGGTGATTTGAAAGTCTAAAGTACCACCCATTCGCCTCATTCTTTTTTGGCAAAGAGAAAGCGAAAACGGCGTCTGTTTTCCACCGAGTCGAGTTCTTTGTGTTCCCTGTTCCAGTGATTTTGGATAGAAGATATGGTCAATGAACGTTTCTGGTATTTGGGGAGCGGAATCAAGATGAAGTATTTTCGTTTCAACTGAATCTTGTATCAGTTGAAGTTCAATATCTGGCACCACTGAATCGGTACAGAGTGCTTGTGAGTAATTTGTCAGCGATGAAAGCACTTCCAGTAAATCTTCCTCGTCAGCAATAACTGGAATCTCATCATCCGGCATGGTGATGGAAAGATGTCCAGAGAGGTGGGTCTGCTGCTCTTGATAGGTTTGCAGGATGCGAACCGGGGGTACCGTTTTTAGTTCTCTTTTTTCCCCCGACGCTTTGCCAAACTCTGTGAGGCCCTGCGCCAGGCTCTCTAATTTTGCCGCAGAAGCACCGATCGCACTATTCATTGTCTCGAGCGGCAGTCCATCTTCCGAAAGGGCAAGCATTCCTTTTAAGGTAAAGACCTCATTCTGTATTTCTTCGGCAGCTATAGAGGTGATTTGTTGTAAGTCTTGATTTCGTTCTTGCATTTGTTCTTCGAATCGAACCGCACTCGTTACATCGACCATGAGGGTGAGTGACGCCATAAATCTTCCAGACTCATCGAACAACGGTGCGGTTCGGGATTCAATCCATATTTCAAAACCTGAGTTATGGAAGAATCGATGTCGCATCTGAAAGCTTTCACCCATTTGAGCAAGTTGTATGCTTCTTAAGAATGATGCTCGGTCCGAGGGATGGACAATTCTTGCAAAGAAATCCTCGTTGCCTTCGTAAATAGTCGACAGCGGGCAGCCGCACATAACTTCCGTGAAGGGGCTACAGTAAGTAATGGCACCATTCATATCTCGAATGATGAGCGCCGCAGCCAAATTCTCAACAAGGACTTGATGTCGATTAAGGAGAATCTGATCTTGTCCTGATGGGGAGGGGGGCTGCACCGAATCTCCCAAGATAAGGTGTTGAATCCTTCTTATCGCTTGACGAAATATTGTCATGGAACCTGGAGCCGCTCGCGCTCTTCTTCAAAAAGCATAGGGAATTCAGCGAGGATCTCTTTCGACTCTCCCTCTGAGAATCCGAGTGCATTGAGTGTGTGTGGAAGCTCTTTGACTGCAACGCTTCTGAGCCCATCTGCATATTGCTTAAGTCCAATCCGTAAACGATGCGAGAGAAGATCTGCGCTTTTTACGAGGATCGCCAGCGGATCATCTTGAATGATATCAAGGGGTGCATGGTGTAACCGAATGACTGCTTTGAGCTCATCAGAGAAATTCCATAGCTCAGCGATGAATTGTCCTACTTCACAGTGATTAAATGGATAAACATCTTCTTCTGCTGGACAAAATGCACCAACATTGCCGCCTTGCTTCATGATGCGTTCATATCCACTGGGGTCTACATCTAAGAGCAAGAGTTTTCCAATGTCGTGGAGCAGACCTCCGAGAAAAGCTTCATTCTCTTTGCCTGGGAGTCTTCGAATTGACAGTTCACGGCTGAAAATAGCAGTAGCAAGGTTATGCTCCCATAACTGATCTCGTAGAGGATTATTATTGAGAAAGAGCGTGCTGAAGGTATTAGCCCCAAGAATATTCTTGAGTTCCTTGGTTCCGATGACGGCAACAGCCTCTACGACACTTTCGCTTCCGGAACCACGGTCAAAATACACGCTATTTGCAATTTTTATAATCCGAGAGGAAAGCCCCTCGTCACCTTCGATGGCTTTAACAAAGTCGAGTGCTTCAGAATCTGGATTCATCACAACGTGAAAGAGCCGCTCTGCGGAATCAGGCATGACAGGAATCGCATTCGGACCGAGAGAGTTCGTGAGCGTTTGTTTAAAGCCCAATGATAGTCTCGGGATCTGAGACGTGTTATATTTTGGTTTTTTTCTTGAGAGAAGTTTTTTCCACATAGCCCGTTCAGCACCCTTTACAGGACCTTCCTATAGGATACGGCTGTGATAATCACAGCCACAAGTGCCTTTCGGGGAAAACTTTCTGTATTACCACTTGAGGTTCAAATGAAGCATCCTCTCTCTATCGAGAAACTTCATATACGCATGATTGAGCGGTGAAAATACGAATTCTTACCAAGCAGGAGCTAGCACAAGAACCTCGAGAGATGGTATTGAATGGGACCTCAGGACTTGGTGAGATAGTTGGCACTATGGAGAGGTGTGTTATGGATTGGCGAGCAGCAAGAGAAAGAAGTTCTATCATTTTGGGGGTAGTGCTTGGTTTCTCAGTCTTTGTCGGTGCGATGCCTCTGCCAGCAAAAGCACAAGCCGCCAAAGAAGGCGGAAGAGTTCTGCAGCAGGAGGTTCATCAACAAGAAGATCAGCTGATGAGTAAGCTTGCAGAGGCAGTAAAAAATATCGGTGTTGGAGCAGAGAGTGCAATAGCAAAAGAGGCGAAGAGAGACATCGACAAGCTCGCAATCAGTACGCCTCGTGATGACAGAGAGCAGAGTAGCAGTACTGAAAGAGTTTCATCAGGCGGTTTCCCTGA